>PFEG01000039.1 GCA_002793885.1 Candidatus Saccharibacteria bacterium CG10_big_fil_rev_8_21_14_0_10_47_8 | reverse complement strand
CAGAACTAGATCCCCAGGCAGGGCTAATAGTAATGGACTGCGACTTATGGTTTTCGAGCGAAAGCTATAACAAAATGGTAGAAGATTCGCTAAACGGTAAAAGCGACATAGATGGCGGGTTGCTAACGTTCACGGCAACCAACCCTAGATATAGTTTTGCTCAAATTGGTCCAAATGACATGGTTGTTAAGACTGCCGAGAAAGTAGCTATATCCAACCATGCAATCACCGGCGCATTTTTTTTCGCGAAAGCTCAAGACTTTTTTGATTCAGCGGCAGAGCTGCTAAAGCGCCCCATCGATGAAAAAACACCTGAATACTACCTGTCTCTGCTGTACAATATACTTATTGATGATGGCAAAAAAATCCAAGCCGCATACGTCGACGAGTATGCTTCGTTTGGCACTCCGCAGGAGCTTGCGGCTTACAACTCGCGCTAAGCGATACATAGACAGTTCGCGGCCCAGGCGTATTGTGGCATCGGGTCTATTTTTTTTGATTTTATGGGCACTGGCCAGCTATATATTCTATCTTCGGTTCCCCAATAACTACCGGCAGCCTAATTTCTTCGGTGAAGAGGGGAGTGTCTTTGGCAATAACATTATTAGGCATGGTTTTTGGAGCGCCCTAATGACAACCTTTAACGGTTACTACATTTGGGGCCTTTACCTGCTTGAAAAAGTCGCTTTTATTATAAACAGCCTGTTTTATGGGGGTGAGTTTGCTAACCTGCCCCGTTGTTTTTCGCTTGTTTCGTACGGCTTTTTGGGTTTAATAGCCGCCTTACCGTTAACACTCTTTAGGCGTTACATCAAGCTGCCAGCACTGATCCTGGCCACTCTGCTTATTTTGTACGTGCCTTTGGGTTCGTGGGATTATGGTGTGCTTGGGGCACTGGGCGACATGAAGTTCGCTGTGATTTTCTTGGCATTTCTTATGCTAATCTACAGGCACTACCTGCCGGCAAATTCTAAAAAGATTTATTTAGTCGACCTAGCCATACTAATTTGTGCTTATACCAACGTTACTGTCTACGCTATGATGCCATTCGCACTGCTTAGATATTGGCCGCAAATTAAAGGTCGCCGTATTTGGACCAATGCTAAAAAACTGGTCTTAACCGACCGTTCGGCGCTCAGCCTGCTTGTACTTTCGCTAGCGCTTTTGCCTCAGTTATATGTGATAAAAACGAATGGTGTACCCGCGATTCCCGGATACTTAGACCACCCATTTAATTTCAAGCGCACCATTGAAATTTTTGTATCGCGTTCTTATTTATATGAAATATTTTTTTCAATTAACCGTTATTTAAACGACTCGATTGTTGTCATCTCGCTCATTGCCATACTCGGCCTGGGGTGGCGGTACTTGGCAAAATACCGCAGTATCTTTATTTTTAGTATTTTAACTATTTTCTTTTCAACGTTCCTTTTTGTCGTTAAGCGCACCGGTGTCAGCGATTTTTATATTGGTTATAAAGATGCTGGGCCAGCCCAGTTCTTTTTTGCACAAAACTGGATTTTTGCGTTTATATTTAGCATTCTGTTCGTAGAAATCGTGGGCAAACTAAAAAAAGTACGCTATCAAGCGGCTATTTACGTAGTGGCAGTTGCGTTATTTTTAATATACGCACTGCCATTTACTGGCAGTTTCGGAAAGAACGACTTCCAGGAAAGGACTGTAGGTAACATTTATGCTGAATCTAAGTCTCTGTGTGCTAAAAATGCCAACATATTTAACGTTGTTATTTATCCCACGCCCGACCAGATCTATCCTGGTATTACGCGCGCACAGCTGTGTACCCCTTCCGTTCTTAACTACCAGCCAACCGAAGTCTCACTCGGTCTAAAGCCCAACGCAAATAATTACGTAATGCTAGGCACCGGTGCTAATTTTACCCAGACGTTTAAATCACCATCCAATAATTTAAATGGCCTGGATGTCTTTTTCTCTACCTTCTTACGCAAACCAAAATCGGCCTACAGTCTGAAGGTTATGGATGCATCTTGCAAGAGCGATGTACGGCTAGTAAATGTGCATACTTCTAAAATAACCGATAACTCCAACTACACGGTTTTGTTCCCAGCGATTAAGGATTCGGCCGGTAAGACATACTGCTTTACTATTGTCGCCTCAAAGCTTCCGGCTGACCCTTTGGCGGTTCAGCTAAGCGCACCAGATATATATAAAGACGGGGTGTCGACCGTAAATGGCCGAGTTGTCCCCGAAGACATAGTCTTTGGCCTTCACTATAAATAATTCTATGATTTCAGCTTTACTATTTGATTTAGACGGTACGCTTTTTGACTCAACCAAAGCTAATGTAAAAGCTTATTCGCAGGCTTTTGAAAAGGCTGGAGTGGTTTTTTCGGCTGATAAATACCGCCAGCTTTTCGGCCTGCGCTTTGGGGAGATGATGGAGCAAATCGCTCCCAATACTGACCCACATGTAGTAGAAAAAATCAAAAACTTAAAGTCAGAGTTTTATAAAGAGAATCTTGAGCAAGTAAAACCGAACGTTGGCTTACTGAATTTTTTGAGGGATGCTAAAGCGCACTATAAAACCGCTCTGGTTACAACCGCCAGTGCTAAAAACGTTGATAGTCTCTTAAGCCATTTCCTGTCTGGGGAAAATTTATTTGATGTTATTATCCGCAGCGAGGACGTGGCTAAGAGCAAACCCGATCCCGAGTGTTATAAACTAGCCGCCGAGAGACTAGGCGTCGACCCGAGCGAGTGCTTAGTCTTTGAAGACACTAAGATTGGCATCGATGCCGCGGCCGCGGCCGGCATGGCCTACATAAGGGTCACGTTGTGAAGCAGAAGATTTTCTTTCTTTTGCTTTTTCTAGCCGGTATTATAGTCGGTTCATTTTATCTACGCGACTTTCTTCACTACCAGCATCCGTCGTTTGGCAACAGTTTAAGCGAAAAGCTGTGGTTATTTTTAGCCTTAGCTGTAATCATCCAGCTAGGCGCACACTTTCTGCGGGCCTACAAGTCCCGACTGCTGATAAATAATATCCGTCAGGCTGGTACAACCACTTTATTCAAAGGTCTATCCGTAGGATTTTTATTTAACACGCTTTTACCTTTTAGAATTGGCGAATTAATCCGGGCCGTATATATTGGGGACGCCCTTTATATCAGTAAGACCGCTGTTTTTGTGTCGATAATAATCGAGCGTATCATCGACGGCTTTATTTTAGGATTATGTTTTATAAGTGCCGGTCTGCTTTTTAAAGATAGCTCTTCAAGTTTCACTACACTTACCCACATTGGTGTTGGCGTATTGATTCTGTCGGCCGTTTTGTCACTTCTGATTTATGCCCTTCACTCAGAAAATAAAATTATACTTAAGCTCGTTCACACGCTTAGCGGTATGTTCAATCAGAGCATAAGCAACCGCTTAAGGTTCATGGCTTGGTCTGGTATTTATGGAACAAAATTAATGCTGTCCAATAAGAAAGCCCTACGAAAGTATTTTTTGCTTTCGCTGGTTATGTGGGTGGCTTATTTCGCGTCTACCGTAGTTGTCGCCCTGGCCTTTTTCCATGGGTTGGATGCCGCAAAGGCTTGGTATACTACCCAGTCATCATACGCCGGAGTTAGCGCTCCCGCCGGTCCTGGTTATATTGGTACATTTCACCTGATTGTTACCCAGCTTTTGGACAGCGTCCACCTAAGCTCAGCCAGTGTGTTCGCGTCATTGATATGGCTCGTCATGGTTGTTCCAATCTCGTTAATAGGACTGGGCGTGCTTATCAAGCAGCGCATCGGCGGCCAGCAGGAGCTGCCCACCGAACATATGCTCATCAACAAACTATACCGTGAGAAAAATGTCAGCCAGGAGCTTTCGCATTTTTTAGATGCCTACTTCCAGGGCGAAAAAATAAACCAAATCTTAACACATGCTGAATTGGAAGATAAATTCAAACTCATTAAATCCTTCCGTGGCGGCTCAAACGCTCACACCATGCTGGTTTGGCAAAACCAGGAAATGCGAGTTAAAAAAATCTCACTTCTCCAATACTCAGATAAACTTGAAGATCAAGCCGAATGGTTAATTTCGCACCAGGACTTACCCAACCTGCCAAAGGTAGTCCACCAGGAAAAAAATGACCATTATTACTACTTTGACCTCGCCTACCACGAAGAGTTTTTCCCGTTATTTGACTACATACACTCACACTCCGCATCTGATGGTTTTAGCGTTCTCAAGAAAGTTGTTTCGTTCTTAGAAAAATCGGTCTATAAGGAAAGGCCAGCCCGTAATGGCCAAAAAAACCTAGAAAATTATATTGACCAAAAAGTCGTTAGTAAGGTAAACGATACGGCTGCTTTGAGCAAACAAATTAATGATTTGGCTAAGTATCCGAATATTATTGTTAACGGTCAGAAGTATCTGAACGTGCTCCAAGTTGTAGAAAAGATAAAAAGTAGTAAAAAAATAATGCAGGAGCTATCCAGTTACAACGAGACACCCATCCACGGTGATCTGACTGTTGATAACCTAATAGTTTCTGAAGAAGGTGATTTCTTGCTTCTGGATCCCAACAACGAAAACCAAGTATCTTCAAAGGTTGTTGATTTCGGCAAACTCTATCAATCACTTCATTCGGGTTATGAATTCCTAATCCAGCTGCAAAAATGTGAACTCAAAGAAAATCTTATCAATTTTGAGGATTCTAAATCACATAAGTACGCTGAGATATCCCGTTTATTTGATGCCTCATTAAAAAAACAACTAGCGCCTAAAGACTACCGGGGGATCTTATTCCACGAAGCCGTTCACTACTGTAGAATGCTAACCTACCGAGTCAATATCAACGAGGAAACCGTACCGATTTTTTACGCTACAGCCGTTAAACTATTTAACGAATTCCTGGCTCAATATGATAGATAAGCTAACAAAATATATCTCAGCACAATTAGTAAAACCTATTGTTCGGTACTTTTTTGTTGCTGGGTTTGTAGTCATCATTGAACTTATGGTATTTGTAATTATTAATTCCGGATTAAAGACTTCTTACCTAATAGCAACTCCTGCTAGTAACGTAGTTGCCATTATTCTTAACTGGTATCTAAGCAGGGTTGTAGTATTTAAAGGCAGTCGGCACAAAATCCATATAGAGGCAGGTTTAATAATAATCACGAGCGTTATAGGGATTGTACTACAGCTTATGGTTGCGAGTTTCTGTGTGGAAATATTAAAATTATTGCCTTTTGTAGCTAAAGTAATGGCTATTGTCGTGGTATTTTTCTATAGTTATTGGGTCCGTAAACGCTTCATTTTTAAGAACGAGCTATGATTCAAAAAATACAGTATTCGTTAGTGCGTCCGCCCAGCTAAATTGCCAGGCAGTTTTTCTTACAGTACACTTATATTATAGGTTTAAAATAGATACTATGGTCACTAAACTCATTAGAAGAGCTATTCGAAAGTTTCGTCGATTAAACCCCTTCATCATTATTGGGGCAATTGCAGTATTAACTGCTTTAGGAGTGTTTGCTTATTCTCATTACTCTAGGAGCGCTAGCGTTATTATCCCAGCTAAACCCGTAACTACCGTTACCTCATCTACCTCAGAAAACCCTCAATCTACTTCAGCTGCCCAGGGTAGCCCTGCTACCTCGTCCACGACGACAAAAACTGATAAATCCGCCTCCGGTGTTCCGGCCAAGGCGCCATCCGGAGCTGGTCCCGCAACTCCGTCTGGTACTTTTGTAAGTAATCACTTCCCCGGAAAAAATGATACTCCCTCGTCCGAAGAATCTCTTTGTACCACAACTCCTGGCGCAACTTGCTATATACAGTTTATGAAAGGAAGCGATGTTAAAAAACTTGATTCCAAAACTGTGGACAGTTCCGGCTCAGTAGTGTGGGACTGGGATGTTAAGGATGCGGGCATGTCGCAGGGGAAATGGAAAATCACAGCTGTTGCTACTCTTAATGGTAAAACCGCCTCCGCCGATGACAGCTTGAGTTTGGAAGTAACGCCATGAAGAACCTCCTAGCAAAATTTATTTTGGTTGTGATGGCCGTAGGTTCTATCAGTTTCTTCTACTCGCCTAAGGCGATTGCTGCTACTAACTACAGCAACCTAATGGACGATAGTGTTTTTGATAACTCAAGCTCGATGTCAGCCGACAAGATAGATGAGTGGTTAAATACTTTCTTCCCCAGCAGTTGTATCAGCTCGAGTAGAGGTTTCCAAGCCGAAGACCCCATTGGCTATAATCCGACAGAGGGCTTTAAGTTCGGAGGTTTGGTGTCAGCCGGGAAGGTCATTGGCCATGCCGCCCAAGCTTATGATCTGAACCCGCAAGTTCTGATTGCTACGCTGCAAAAAGAGCAAAGCCTAATTACTGGCAGTGCGGGCTGCTATGTAAACACACCCGACCCCAGCGTCACTTTCCAGTGTAATTTGTGGGGAAACGGCAATATTCCCTGTACTTCAGCCTGCCCGCATTCGGGCGGTTGTGTTCCAATAGCTGTCGGCAATAATTGTCCTGGTAATTGCCAGGCTAACACCGAGGGTTTTAGCAAGCAGATAGTTTCGGCGGCTTGGAAATTTAAATTCAATGAACAACGATCTAAAGGCAATGTAAATTGGAATATCCAAAAGCCTGGCTGGGACAACTCGAATGATCCTGGGACTACTTACTATGGGTGTATGACCCAAGGGACTTGGCAGCGCGTATCCGGTGGTTCCTCCACTCTTTATGATGGGTACTGTCCGATTGACGGTCAGTCTATCCATCTGGACACGGGTGCTACGGCTGCACTTTATCGCTACACTCCACACTTTTCGGGGAATAATAGTTTCGATAACATTTTTCAAAACTATTTTGGTACCGGTTCAATATACGGTGGCACCATCCAGAGCGTAATTTATCGATTGTGGGGTCCAGGTGGTCTTGGTCATTACTATACGGCACGAGAGAACGAGAGAGCGGTCGCTAAAACGGTTGCTGGCTTCGCTGATGACGGCAGACCTTTTAACGTTGGGACCGATACTACCGGCGGTATGGTGGCAATTTATAGTGAATACAATGGGCGCCTAACCGACCATTGGTACATCCCTGATGGGCCAAACAGATATTGGGCAATCGTAAACGGCGGCTATAGGGATGAGGGTGTAGCTTTTTACGCCTGGCCGGCAAATAATTCCGGTGCCAGCCAGCCCTGCTCACAAGGTATACCCGTTTACCAACTTTGGCATGGCGGCAACGGCGACCATTTTTACACCACAAACTTAAATTCAGTAGACAGATACTGGGCTATTGTTTATGGGGGCTTTGTAGATGATGGCAGCGGCAGTTTCAAAGATCCTAATATCGGTTCGGTATCTTTTTGCGTACCACCGTAATAGGTACGGCTACCTTTTACTGCATCTTTGTTGGGGACTTAAATAGCCCCCCGACTACAGTTCATATATACTAAAGTAAAAGCATGAAGTATTTAAAATACGACGGTTATAACATACCGGAGAATCTGGTCATTTTAACCGGTGGGGGTACTGATGATTGGGAGGAAATATCAAATTATCACGTTGAAATGTACCGTAAATATGCCCCTATCAATCATGATGATTTCGTTCTGGAAGTTGGTTCTGGTGTTGGCCGAGATGCTATACAACTTACAAAAATATTATCCCCAAAAGGAAGATATGTAGGCTTTGATATTATCAAGCCCAGCATAGATTGGTGCAAACAAAACATCACGAAAAAACACAAAAACTTCACTTTCCACTACTACGATATAAAGAGTCAAATTCACAATAGTGAAGGCACATTATCAACCCTTGATATTAAACTTCCTGCTAAAGATAGTTCCGTTGATCGAATCTTTCTGCACTCTGTTTTCACTCACATGTTTGAAAAAGATATAGCCCATTATTTAAAGGAGTTTCGTCGCGTTCTAAAACCAGGGAGTTTAGTAATCGCCTCCTTTTTCGTTATCGATGAAAAAGCTCTTAAAACACTCTCCGAAAGTCCAAACAAAGCTATGAGACATCCGCTTGCGTTTAAACATAAGCTTAGCAGAAATTGTTACATAAACGATAAGGATTACCCCGAAGGCGCGGTTGGTTATACTCCACAAAAAATAAAAAAGATGCTTCTGAGTGCGGGCCTTGGAATCCATGGGCAGCATGTACACAGGGGGGCGTGGTCGGGTATTAAAGACGCTTCCAATGGTCAGGATATTATAGTTCTGGAGAAAACTTCTTCCGTAGAGGCTATGGCTCAGTATTTGCAGCCCTTGAAATTTACCGGCCGCTAATTTTTATATAATCCCATATTTTTTGTAGCTCTGTGTCCCAATCAAAATTAATACTGCGTTGTCCTTCTTTGGCGATTTTTTTACGTAGCGCTGGAGAGTCTACAAGAATGCTAATTTTTTCTGCCATGTCAGCGGGTGAGGGTTCTGCTAGCAAGCAGTTTTCTCTGTCTCTGAAAAGCCATAGGTTATCTTCGTTACGATTAGTAACTGTGGCCATACCGCAAGCCATGAATTCAAAAGGCTGATAAGAGGGGTGCTTGGACAGCATAAACACAAAACCTATGTCGCAGCTACGATATAAGTCCCCCACTTCTTCTAAACTACCTAGAAGACCTTTATTGATAATCAGGCCCTTGAGGCCATAGTCGGCTTCATCCCAATCTGCACCGGCTGTAACTACTTCTATCCTATGGCCATATTTCTTAATTAAATCCTGAATTATAAGAACACCGAGTTCGAACGCGTTGCGCGGATTTCCGGGGCGAGCATAAAAGAATATTTTAACCTTCTTAGTTTCTTTTTTCTTAAATGGATAGTAGTAACGCTTATCTACAGCTGGAACAAAGCTTACACCTTCTTGAGCGTGTCTTTGATTAACCGACCAAAGCAAGCCTGGGGTATTAACAACTCCCGTAAAACCAAAACGATATGTAGACTCGGCTAGAGCATACATAGAGCCTGCTTGATAAAATAGGGGTTCGTAATCTTGGATAAAATAGTATTTGCGTTTGGTATTGTTGTACTTCAGAAGAAAGTAGGCAGACATCCATATAGTGGCAAAGGCAATATCGACATGGGGTAGTTCGTCTAGACTTTGTCTTTCTAAATCACAAGTCATGATTTCGACATCCGATAGCCCCGGGAAGTGCTTGGATATCTCAGCCTTGGTCTTTTTGAGATCTAAGTATTTATTATCATAAATGATAATTGTTGTCTTGACACCCTGTTTAGCAAAATACTCCATGGAGCGGAGGATGGTGAAGATTCCTCCGAAAGTTATATGTTTAAAGTACGGAAGAAACCAAAGTGCCGAAGATACTTTTGCGATCTCTCCGCTCGTAACCTTCTTGCTTTTTAATATATCCTTTTCCGTTATCTGAAAAACTGTGTTCGACAAATAATTATACTCATCAGAAGTTTTTAGTCTGTGATGTTTCTCTTTGACCACCTTGGAAATCGCTACCTTGACACTTTTTTTACCGAAGCTGATAGGGCCTTCGTTTTTAAGTACCCAGGCGGCTTTTTTAAAACTTTGGCCTTTGATCATAAAATGCGCCTCAAAATGGGTATCTCCGACATTATGTCCAGATTATCATTAAAGTATGGATCACCGTAATTCAGGTAAGGTTTATAGCGTACTATCGAGTGCTTGTAGTCACTCGGTGGGGCGTTTGCATACGAACCAACGGATTTTGATTCATGATGCGTCAAGACAGCATACGGCCAATAGACATTCCGATAGCCCGCCTCAAATAAATCTATTCCGAATACTACATCGCTACCAGCCATTACTATTTTTTCGTCAAATCCTTTTACCTTGTCGAATTTACCAGCTTCTACGGCTAGGCAGGCGCCAGTTACGGCAAGAAAATTGCGCGGCCAATCTGGCAACCAAAATGGTGTTAGTACCCCAAGTTTCAGGTCCTTAAAAACATGTCCAGCCACTCCGCGTAGACCAACAATGATGCCGGCGTGCTGAATAGTCTGGTCAGGATAAAGTAATAATGGTCCTGCTGTGCCTATTTCGGGCTGTTGGGCTACCCCGATGAGTTCATCGAGCCACTCAGGGCTGATAATCTCGGTGTCGTTATTCAAAAATACTAGTACCTCGCCACTGGCTTGCCGACGTCCAAAATTATTTAGAGCCGAATAGTTGAAGGGTTTGTCGTAGTAATAAATTTTGGTTTTCTTATTGTTTTTCAGTCTTTTCAGGTAGTTTTTGGTTGCCTTCTCTGTGCTGTTGTTTGAAATTAATATCAGCTCGTAGTTTTTATAAGAAGTCTTCTCTTCTATGCTTTTTATACATTTTTTCAGAAGATCCGACTTATCTTTAAAGGGGATAATAATAGACGCCAGCGGAGCGCCTTTTGGCCGATACTTGATCCGATGATTAGTGGGGCGATCTTGCATAGTCAGAACCTGGGCCTCCACATGGTTGCGGGTAAAATAATCCGCGATGGCCCGATTGCCCGCGGTGTGGGCGTAATCTTTTATAGAAATCTGCCTAGCGGTAGAGTTTTTGGCCATTCTCATGTGGTAAAGAACCTTAGAGATATGTGCTATCTTGGGCTGATGGTCGAGGGCTCTTAAAACTAAGTCATAGTCCTGAGATCCGTCATATTCCGAACGAAGTTCTTTGAGTTTATTCATTAGACTTTTTTTAACAATTAAAAAATGTGCCAGATAATTTACGCAGAAAAAAAGTTCTGGTGACCAGCCTGGTTTAAAAAGCGGTGCTACCCTTATTTTTCCGTTTTCGCTCAAACGATCCTCGTCGCTATAAAAAATATCAGTTTTTGGATGTGCTTTTGCTGCGGTCGCAACTTCGTTAATAGCCCATTTAGGTAAAATATCATCGTGGTCTAAAAATGCGATGTACGTACCATTAGCCTTGGCAATCGCATAATTAGTGTTGGCTGATATGCCTCTATTTTTATTGAGAAGAATATACTCAATTCTTTCATCAAGTCCACAATATCTTTTAATGTCATCAGACGACGATTCTTCCGTAGAGCCATCGGCTATACATAACTGCCAGTTGTAATATGTTTGAGCAAGAAGTGATTCTACTAACTCCTTTATATATTTATCAGGAGTGTTATAGCACGGTACTACTATCGATATTTTTATATCTTGGGTCTCTAAGACTGGAGAAAGTGTTTTGGGCTCAATTATCTTGATCCACTCATCGTATTGATAAGCCCTACCTTTACTAATTTTATTTTTTTGACGTTTTAGTATACGATTCCTAATATGGCCGGCGTAGATACGCCGAACACTTCCATGCGGTAGTGCCTTATCGGCTATTTTTCTAATCATAGTTTGTCGTTCTTATGAGTAAAATGGCCGACGATTGCTTCTAGCTTATGGGGTAGGGTTGAGGTTTCCGAACTCCCAAGACTGTTAAGTTCTTCCTTTAGTTGGTTAAGCTCGGCTTCTATTTTATAGAGTCCTTGGATCTCCTCATCTTTTTTTACCAATATGCCCTCATAGTGAGACATGGTGTCCTTGATGTATTTTTCCATCTTAATATTATGCTCCAGCATGCCTTTTGTGGTCCATCGTTCTGATATCGCGCCAACTGGTGAGGGGCACTCA
>PFEG01000033.1:11917-12960 GCA_002793885.1 Candidatus Saccharibacteria bacterium CG10_big_fil_rev_8_21_14_0_10_47_8 | reverse complement strand
AGCAAGCGGCTTAAGTTTTGGATTTTGTTAAGCTGGCTACACTTTGAATGATTGAGCGGCCGAGCTTTCTATCATGTAGCTCAGTAAGCTTTTCCAGAGAACCATAATGTTTTTCCAGGTATTCCAAGTGTTTAGCGCGCTGCTTGCGGAAGGATTGTTTAGTAAGGCCCGACTTGCTAATAAAAGTGCTGACTTGCTCGCTGCCAATGTAGTGGGGCAAAATCACGTAATCGGCCCCAGCTTTGTATAGCTTTGCAGCTTCGTCCGGATCGTCGGAGTGCAAAATAGCCACCGCCCGGGGGTTTTTGCTTTTCAAATAGCCAAGTAAGGACATGCTTACTTGGAAGTCAGGAATTGTAGAAACAACCAGCTGCGCCTTTTCAACGCCGGCTTCCTCCAGCAATTCCACATCTGTAGCGTCACCATACAAATAGTTAATTTTGCGCTGCTCTATAATGTCGATAATTTCCGGATCGTAATCTATTACAACGTACCTTTTCTTCATTTTTTTAAACAGGCTGATAAACTCGTGCCCGCCGCGCTGATAACCGAACAGTACAAGGTCATTGCGCTCACTAGGCAAGGCCTCGCCCTCGATTTTTTTGCGCTCGAACATATCGAGGTGCTTTTCTATTAGAGCGTAAACTTTATCGCTAAATGTCACCAAGTATGTAGAAATGGCGATCGAGGCAAGAGCTATGAAAGTCAGCAGCGAAACGGTTTGGTGGTCAACCAGGCCCTTCTGGTTAGCCAATATCAAGAAGATTATAGAGAACTCGCTGACTTGGCTAAGCGCCGCTGCCGTCTTAAAACTAGTGCGCTTGGTATAGCCCAAGTAGCCTGGACAGGCCATGATTATGAATGGTTTGACTAGCACCACCACGATAGTACCAGCGATTATCGGTATGATAAGTTCGCTAAATTGGTCGAAGGTTAGCTGAATCCCCAAGGCGATAAAAAATACTATTACAAAAAAGTCACGGAGGGGCCTTAGGCGGGCAGCAATCTCTTGGGCATATGATTGAGATGCTAGTAAAACGCCA
>PFEG01000033.1:0-11900 GCA_002793885.1 Candidatus Saccharibacteria bacterium CG10_big_fil_rev_8_21_14_0_10_47_8 | reverse complement strand
TAGAAAGTCCGATTTTGGCCATTAGAGCCGCGCTCCCTAGCCCAATAGCAATTGCCGTTAAAAATAACAGTTCTTGGTCGCTGGCCACTATTTTTTGTACTCGCGGTAAAACCTCTTTGTTAAGCAAGTACATCGCCACACCAACCAAAGCTACTTTGAAGGCCAGTTCAATCAGTGGGCCGAATGATAACCACTGGCCATCGTGGGCAGAGGCGATAAAAAGCAGCAAAACGGCCGCGATAATATCTTCTACCACCAAGACACCGACTGTTAGTTTTCCATGCAGCCTGCCTTGCTCTTTCTTATCACTTAGCAACTTAAGGGCAACGATAGTACTGTTGATGGTAAGCCCAATTGCCACAAAGACAGCAGCGCCGTGGCTTAGGCCTAATAGTACTAATACGCACCAGCCGACAGTACCCGTTATGCTCATGTGAGCCAGAGCGGTGATTATAGAAGGCTTGCCTACCTCACGGGCGACTCTGGGGTTCATCCCCAGTCCAATGATAAAAAGCAGTAGTGCTATGCCAATTTCGCCAAAAACGGTCAGAGTATCCGGAGATTTAGTAATATGCAGTACCGCGGGACCGACAATAATGCCGGTGATAATATAGCCAATCATCAACGGTTGCCGTAACCAACGCATGAATACGGATACGACAGCACCTATAACAATTATTAAACTTAAGCCGGAAAAAATGTTATCCATAAACTATAGTGTCTTACCCATCATTGTAACCTGAAATCGCTTAAGCCTAAAAGATAGAAAAGATGGCTGCGGCGCCAGCCAAGCTCATCAGTCCTGTCACGCCCCATCCCAGCCAACTGGTAGAACGCTTGTTTACGCTGCTGCCCATAATCTTACGGTTGCTGCTTAGTATGACTATAAGGGCTAAGATCGGTGGTGCTACTATCCCGTTGAGTATGGCCGAGTAAATTAAAGCTTTGATGGGGTCTATCCCGACAAAATTGATGGCCAGTCCAATAAGTACCGAGAAAATCATAACTCCGTAAAACGAGTTGGCTTGATGTAAATTCCGGTAAAGGCCTTCCTTCCAACGGAAACTCTCACTGACGGTATAGCTGCTGCTGCCCGCTAAGACCGGTATGGCCAGTAAACCGGTACCGATTATACCGATGGCAAAGAGCCAGTAAGATGCATCACCGGCGAACGGCCTTAAGGCTTCCGCGGCATCGGCGGCAGTGTGTATCTGAGTTATGCCCTGTGGGAACAAAATAGCGCCACAGGCGGCAATTATAAAAAACATCACAATGTTAGACAGCAGCATGCCGCTCCATACATCGGTGCGCATCTTTTTTATGGCTTGCGGATTGGTGCCGTGCCGAGATAATACTGTAGTTTCACCCTCTAAAATCTGCTCTTCAACTTCCTGGGAGGTTTGCCAGAAAAATAAGTAAGGCGAGATGGTCGTACCCAAAATAGCGCAGATGAGCAGCAGCTGTTCCTTGTTCCAATGGACCGATGGCACTAGGGCTTTACTAATCACCTCACTCCAATTGAGGTGCGCCAGGATGGCCGAGGCCACATACGCCAAAAGCACCAAAGCTAACCACTTTAGGTATCTGGCGTATTTTGCGTAAGGCGTGAATATCTGCATCACTAAACTAAAAAACGCAAACCCAATGACTAATAGACTAAAACTTAAACCAGGGGCTAGCAGTTGTATGCCTTTGGCCATGGCTCCAAGGTCGGCCCCGATGTTAAAGGCGTTAGCCGCAAATAACAACATGGCGCAAATATAAAGGACTTTTTTAGAAAAATGCAGACGGATATTGCCAGCTAGTCCACGGCCAGTTACTAGGCCGATACGGGCGCACATTTCCTGAACTATGGACATCAGCGGAAAGGTCACCACGCTCATCCATAAAAGCTGAAAACCGTACTGCGCGCCGGCTTGTGAATAGGTAGCAATTCCGGAAGGGTCGTCATCCGAAGCGCCTGTGGTCAAGCCAGGTCCTAAGTTATGCCAGTACTCTTTGGTTTTTCTAATGCTTTGGCCAGTTGATGTGGTGCCAACAGCACGTCCGGTCTTAACAATCGCGCCATCAACCGTACTGACCACGTGCTCGGTCTTAGCAATAGCACTGTCAAGCGCATCGGCGGGCGCATCGGCAATTTTTTCAATAAAATCTTTAGCCATTTTGTGTGTTGCTGCTTTTCTAGCATATGGTATATGGTCTTGGCGTCTTGCACAACAGCACTGACACGTTCGGTGAGCTCAGTGTCAATCCTTAAGTAAGTCGAAGGATTGACAAGCTTAAGCGTGGTATGCCATATTACTATTACCTTGTTGCAGTTTTGGGAAGTCCTAAGCCGCATCAAACAAAAATTAATTCACCTATCAAAAATCTCAAAAAGAAATTTTGGCGGGCAAGAAAACAAAAAAGGGGACGATATGTCCATCAAAGTGGTTACCGTTGACTCGCGGCCACAAACAATCAGTGTTCGTGTAGCAGCTTAAGTTTTTGCTACTGGGTTTTTTTGGCAATTTCGGCGTCGATTAAAGCCGAGAACTTTTCAAGAGTTGGGTTGCCGGTAGCAGAGTCGGTTAGGCTAGAGTTAGACACTGGCGTTCCGTCTATGAAGAATGTAGGAGTCGCTTGGTCTTTGCCGGTTTTCTTAAAAGCATCCAGGTCGGCGTTGATCGCATCGTTGGCTTTCTCGCTGGCGTAATCGGTCTCAAACTGACTGACATTCAACCCAATTTCTTTGGCATAGGTTTTAAAGAAACTCAGGGCGTTGCTGGCGGAGGACCATTGGGTTTGGTTATCATAAAGTTTGTCATGCATCTCAAAGTATTTATTCTGCAAACCGGCGGCTTCTGCGGCCCTGGCGCTAGCGAAAGCGTTCGGGTGGATACTCACGAGCGGCAAATTACTGAACTGAAAGTAAATTTCATCTTTATATTTTTCTGCTACTTGCTTGAGTGGCTCGTAGTAAATTTTACAGACTGGGCATTGGTAGTCGCCGTATTCAGTTAGGGTCACGCCTTTTTTGCCTTGGCCGATAGTATGGGTGGTGGGTTTGGCGCTACTGCTACCGCCGGATTTGTTATCTGCGGACTGCTTGCTAAACGCGAATATGCCACCCAATGCAACAATGATTACGGCCAAAATTATCAAAAAGCGTCGATCCATAACTCCTCCAATATAAATTTTATTACTAACTAAAGTCTATCATGCCAGATTTAGGTGCTACCGGAAACAGTTACCACCTTAAGTGAACCGTCCGTCAGAACTATAGTTGCCGCCACGCCCGGCCGTAAAAAGTGTAAAATAAGAGTTGATGAATCCCGTTAGACTCCAAAGTACAACTAACCTGTTATTTATGCGTCGAGGCAAACACCGAGGTTCAGCCGTTAATCGTGGCATGGAAGTCAAGTGGAGTCTAACGGGATGAAGCTTTTGTTTGTAATCGTTGCCCTTATCTTTGTAAAGAGTGTTTTGCTTTACAAAGTTTACCAAGCCCTGCCAGGCAGGGAGCTTAAACGCCGGGCCAGGGGCAAAGATGCCAAGGCGGCTGCTATCTACAAAGCAGCGGCTTATAGCGGTTCTTTGGAACTCCTTTTTTGGATATTTGGTACAGCTAGCGCCATCGGTCTGATTTTGATAGCCGCTAATGCGGCTTGGTGGCTGGCGGTATTAGTTATGGTGCTTACGGCGTGGCTAGTGGTTTGGGCTCCGGCCCCCAGGGTTGGTGGTTGGGCGTGGAGTCTAGCGGCGGTTATTGCGCCTTACCATGCTAGTCTTTTATCTTTTTTACATCCGGTTCTTAGCCGGCTGGCCGCTTTATTCTCAAAATCCGGCCAGGTTCACATACATACCGGGCTGTATGAAAAGGAGGATTTACTGGAGCTAGTGAATAACCAGAACCATCAGCTAGATAACCGGATAGCGGAGAGTGATCTTAAAATTGTGTTTGGAGGTTTAACCTTCGGCGATAAAACTGTCGGCAGTGTTATGACGCCCCGGCGCAAACTAATGATGGTTGCTGCCGGTGATTCAATCGGTCCGCATTTGATGGATGAGCTACATGCCAGCGGTTTTAGCCGCTTTCCGGTAGTCAAAGACTCCGTACAGATAGCCTCACCAAAAGTTATCGGGACGTTATATTTAAAGGACTTGGTTGGTCATTCAGAGACAGGCAAAGTACGTGATGTAATGAAAAAAGACGTTTATTTTATTAACGAATCCAATACTTTGCGCGAGGCGCTGGGTGCTTTTTTGAAGACCCAGCACCATCTGCTTATCGTTGTTAATAATTTTGAAGAGTTGATTGGGGTTTTGAGCCTAGAGGATGTAATAGAGCAAATTTTAGGCGATAAAATTACTGACGAATTTGAGCGTTATGGAGACCTTCGGGCTGTAGCCGGCCTAGAAGCCCGAGCCGAAAAGGCCCATCATAAAGAAGTTAAGACTCCTGATAAAGAAGTTAAGACTCCTGAACAAACTGAACAATCAGCATCCTGACACATTAGCGCCGTACTGTATTATTGATTTACGTTTTTGACCCGATCACGTCAGGAATGTAAACTATATGATATTAAATTAAAGCGAAATTGTAATCCAGAGAATCTGATGACTAAAAAACACTCGGCTCTGACTCAAGTTTTATTGGCGCTTATACCTTATTCAAGGCAAAATTTGCTGTTGTCATTTAGTCCAAACAAGTTTTTTAACGAGCTGGAGAAGACTTCGGGCTGTCGTACCGAAACACTCAAAGCAGCTTATAAACGTGGCGAGCACAGGGGCTTGATTGATAAAAAAGCTAAAGCGCCCAAACTTACTAAACTCGGTTTCAGGAAAGTATTACCATTCGTAGCCACGCGGCTTAGTGGCCAAGTTACCTTAATGGTGATTTTTGATGTTCCCGAAAAGCATAGCGGCAAGCGCCAGCAACTACGTAGATTACTCAAGGATTGGGAGTTTAGACAAGTGCAAAAGAGTGTCTGGTCAACAAATTTGGACTACAGGCAGGAATTGGTAGAAGTTATTTCGGAGTTGGAGCTTGGTGGGTTCGTTGAAATATATGAGTCTGCCCGGCTATTCCCAACTAGTTGAACCACACCTTTTTGACACGATCGAGTCAAAAATGTAATACAGGTTTAGCAAATAACAATCTGTTACAATTGTGGGCATGGAACGAGTTTTAAGCCGTGACGTGAAGGCTCACGTTGGCAAAAGAGTCAGCTTAAACGGCTGGTTGCATAAAAAACGCCTGCTGGGCGGGCTTAACTTTATTAATTTGCGCGACCGCAGCGGCTTAGTGCAGATTGTTCTAAACAAAGACGAAGAAATGGAAAAGTTGCGTGGGATGCAAACCGGCACGGTATTGAGCGTAACCGGGATGGTGGTAGAAGAGCCGCGGGCACCGGGCGGAGCAGAGCTGCATGACGCGGTCGTTATTGTAGATGTAGCGGTTACAGACGAGTCGCCCATAGAAATTGACAAACCGCTCAGCCACAAGCCGGAGAATCTTGATACCCTTTTTGATAACCGTGTTATCGGCCTGCGTAATCTTGCCGAGCAGGCGATATTTAAGATTCAGGCCGAGGTAGAAGAATCTATCAGGGCTTATTTAAAAAAACAAGACTTTACGCAGTTTAATTCGCCAAAACTTCTGCCGGGTGCCACAGAAGGTGGCGCGGAAGTATTTAAGCTGGATTATTTTGGCAAAGAGGCAACGCTAGCCCAAAGCGCCCAGTTTTATAAGCAGATAATGGTAGGGGTGTTTGAGCGGGTATTCGAAATCAACCCGACCTACAGGGCAGAACCCAGCGCCACGACCCGCCACATGACAGAATTTATTACGGTTGATATAGAAATAGGCTTTATTGCCTTCCCCGATTTACTTGACTTGTTAAGTAATTTACTAAACAGTGTAGTTAACGATGTCTGGGAAAAAGCTGAAAATCAGCTGAAAATGTGGGAAGCTAAAAAACCACTTTTACCAGCCAAAATTCCTGCCCTAACCATGGCCGAAATCCACGAAAAATATACCAAAGCCACCGGAACCAGTACTGTTAACGAGTTAGACTTACGCCCCGACGAAGAGCGTTGGATATGCAAATATGCCACTAAAGAGCTTGGCTCCGAAGCCGTGTTTGTGACCGATTGGCCCAGAGAAGACGCTAAATTTTATCACAAATTTAAGGATGATGAACCCAAGGTCGCCGAGCGTGCCGACCTGCTCTTCCGGGGTGTAGAGATTGCCACTGGCAGCATGCGCGAACACCGCTACGATGTACTAGTAAAACAACTCAAAGAAATAGCCGGTGGCAAGCCAGAAGACCCCGGCTTTAAATACTTTTTGCAGGCATTCCGTTACGGCATGCCGCCGCACGGGGGTTGGGGCTGGGGCCTAGAGCGTACGGTAGAAAAACTTATTGGCCTTAACAACGTGAAGGAAGCAACGTTATTCCCTAGAGATATTAACAGGTTGGTGCCATGAGTAATGTAGCGACTGTTAAGGGGTCGCACCTTGTAACTTTGTTCCAAGGAACGACCTCCGAGCCGAAGTCTCGAGCCACTCTCTTTCCTCGCGACATCAATCGTCTGAGTCCGTGATTTGAGGATAAAGTAATAAAATCTAAAGTCAGCGGCTGTTCAGGAATTCGTAGTCTTCGGTGCTGAGGCTAATATTTGCTGCTGCTACATTACTTTCTAGGTGTTCTATTGAAAGAGTTCCCGGAATGGGCAGCATCATGGGTGAGCGTTTAAGCAGCCACGCAATAGCAATTTGGACTTCAGTGGCATGATAATTCCCTGCAATCTCGTTAAGTCTTGTATTTTGGGCTACGCCACCGCTGGCTAGCGGGAAAAACGGCAAAAATGCGATATTTTCTTTGGTGCAGTAATCAAGCACATCCTCGTGCTGGCGATCCGACAGATTGTATCTGTTTTGGACCGAAACAATCGGCACAACTTTACGGGCTTTTTCAATCTGCTCCACACTTACTTCGGACAACCCGATATTTTTAATTTTACCGGCCCGCATCTGGCTTTTTAAAAACCTCATTGTATCCTCGATTGGAACGCTAGGATCAACCCGATGCAGTTGCCACAGTTCTATCTGTTTGAGTTTAAGCAGACGCAAGCTTTTATCGATACATTCTTGCAAGTGAGCTGATGAGTTAGATTCGCTCCAACCGCCCTTTGTAGCCACCACTACGCCTGACGGATAGGGAGTTAAAGTTTGCCCGATAATTTCTTCGCTTTGCCCGTATTTATCGGCCGTGTCTATAAAATTTACTCCAAGTTCTATGGCATACTTGAGAACCCTCCGCGAGTCATTGTTATTCGAGATGCGGTTTGTGCCTAGACCCAAACGATTGACCGTGGCGTCGCCCAACTTTACGGTCCCTGCGTTTTTTGCCGATAACTCTACCATAAATCCCCCTCTCATTATCTCACGCCCACTATTAGCATTGTATTATTAGCAACGGTATAGGCTTCGGGGTATAATTTGGGATATGAGCGAAAAGCAGAGTGAACAGAAGGAAGACCAGGCGCCAGATCAGAAAGTAGACCAAAAAAAAGACGACGATTGGAATTCCGTAAACCAGCCCGAGCATAATCCGGAGGATGACTATGAAGAAGCCTCACGTTCTACCGCCGATTATGCCAACTATGAACCGCCCGAAAAAAAACGTAATCCTGTTTGGCATAAGCTATTCACTATATTTATAATTTTAGTGGTGATTGCCGGCCTGGGCGGCGGTGCCTATTGGTATTTAAAAAACCATAAATCGGCTAAAAAGCCTGCCACCTCAGCCCAGACATCTCAAACTGTTAAACCGGCAACCAGCCAGATCGCGACGGTTACCAAGCATTACGATTCCTCTAATTTTTACCTAGGGTTTGACTACCCACAGGACTGGAAGGTTACGGATAGCGGCGGCGGACAGATGACAATCGTGTCTCCTTCAATCCAACTAAAAAGCGCCAGTGGGCAATCAGTTAATGGGCAAATTGTTATGACAATCAGGTCTAAAGAGCAAAAACTTCCTGAATTTGACAGTGGTAATGCTACGGCTGCGCTAGCCTCACAAAAGATAAACTACACCAAGCCAAGCCAAAACCAACGGGGATCAACCTACATAAGTTACTTACGTTATGCCAGTTCAACAAGCAGTACGGCTTTGGACGGTATTTATATTACGGGCGACAGCGGCTACACGGTTGGGCAAGCTATTCCCAAAGTAGATATAAGCAAAGTGG
The DNA here is from genome assembly GCA_002793885.1 of Candidatus Saccharibacteria bacterium CG10_big_fil_rev_8_21_14_0_10_47_8. GTDB lineage: Bacteria > Patescibacteriota > Saccharimonadia > Saccharimonadales > UBA10212 > 21-14-0-10-47-8-A. The sequence continues at coordinate 3,659 of PFEG01000033.1, read as the reverse complement.
ATCCAATTATAAGCATCGGCTTTGTTAAATGTAACAGCAGTGACTGCTCTGGCATTAATGCAGTTGTTAGTATCGCCGCCAGTAGCTTTGAAGATAAAACATTTTCGGGGCCGCTGGAAAGCTTGTTCAAGTCTTTGGCTATTCAGTAGAGTTGGAAAACGCTGGCAAAACCCCTATAGTTTAAGTTAAATGCCAACCATTGAAGACGAAACTACTCCCGCCAACGATCAACCGGTAAGCAAAGAACCGGTTGATACGGAAACTTCAGCAGAAGTTGAAACCAAAGATTTTGAAGGTCCCGCAGAGCTGCCAGAAAACGAGCCCGAAGAAGTTGTAGAGTCCAAGCTAAGCCAGACCCAAAATCCGCAGTCCCATTGGCAGCGTTTTCACCATTGGTATGGAAACCATAAAAAACTGTCTATACCGCTTACAGTCCTATCTACGCTGCTGGTGTTGACTGCGTTACCTTGGACCCGCTACAGCTTAGCCGGGCAGCTTATTAGCCATGATGTTAAGGTTCGGGTGACGGATAGCAAAACCGGTGCCCCAGTAAGTGAAGCTGAGGTGCAGGCTAGCTCGGGCAGCACCGAAACAACCAGCGGCACGGGCCAGGTGTCTTTGCATAAAGTAAGGGCCGGCAAAACAACCATAAAAGTAACCAAAAAATACTATAAGGACGGCCAACTAAAAACCACGGTGCCGGTGTTTAAATCGTCCAAGGCCTTGAATGTGCAGATGCAAGCCACTGGCCGTCAAGTAAAAATTAACGTTGCCAATATAATTACTAAAAAAGGCTTGGCAAGCGTAGGCATAAAAATTTCGGATGTGGATGTTAAAACCGATGCTTCGGGCAACGCCACCGCAGTGTTGCCGGCCGGTATAGCTTCACAGAAAGCCACCCTAAAACTCAGCGGCTACAACAACAGCAATGTAACAATTAAAGTAAGCGATACCGAGATAAAAGAAAACAAGTTCAACCTCACCCCGACAGGGCGGGTTTACTTTTTAAGCAACCGCAGCGGCAAAGTTGATGTTATGAAATCCAATCTTGACGGCAGCGACCCGGTGATAGTTCTGGCGGGTACCGGCAGCGAAGACGTTAGTAATACCGTGCTGGTTGCATCGCCGGACTGGAAGTATCTGGCGCTACTCGCAAAACGCGATTCCAGCGCCTCAAAGGTTTACATAATCACTACATCCAACGACCAACTGACTACCGCCGACGAAGGAAGCGCTAACTTTATTCTTTCCGGCTGGCTAGGCGATAAACTGATATACACCGTTTCCAGGACCGACCTTAGCCCGTGGAATAACGGCTCTGGCAAGCTTAAGAGTTATGATGCCAACACCGGTAAGCTGATTTTGCTAGACCAAACCTCCGGTACTGGTGACGCGTCATCAAACAATTACGAATATTACGGTTTGGTATTTTTGTCGGGCGACAGTGTTATTTACGGCAAAGGCTGGACCAGCCAATATCCCAGTTCAGCCGACTATAGCGGCAAGCAAGAAACTTTATCGGTAATCTCGGCTAACGGCCAGAACCACAAGGTAGTCTCGCAATATGCGGCCGATACAAAAACCGTTTATTACACGCCGCACGGTCCTAATTCTGTGTACGTGGTAACCAATACACAGAGCCAAACAGACTACACCTACTATGATTACGTGGTTGATTCCGCACCCAAACAAATCAGCCTGACCAACGACCAACTTTATAAAAACTATCCGACATATTATCTATCACCTGACGGAAAACAGACTTTATGGACTGAAATTCGGGATGGCAATGCCATACTGGTTGGCGATACAACTGGTAGCGGCGGCAAGGTTATAGCTACGATTGCTGGCAGCTCGCCAGTCGGTTGGTTTACTGGCCAATACGTCTTAGTATCTAAAAACATCAATGAACTTTATATCATGGGTGTTGCCGGCGGCGCGCCGCTGAAGATAAGCAGCTACTTAAATACCAGCTACTACGGGCTGGTAACACCGCGGGGTAACCTATGACTTTAGATGAATATCAAAAAAAGGCTCTGGTGACCGCGATTGATGAGGGCAGTGAACTGATCCAGAGAGTATTGGGTCTGGTAGGTGAAAGCGGCGAAATAGCCGACAAGATTAAAAAATGGTATCGCGACGACGAAGCAGACCCAAGTAAGCTGGATAAGAAGGCTTTAGCCAGTGAATTGGGCGATACCTTGTGGTACATTGCCGCTTTGGCCGACTATTTGGGCCTTACGCTTGAAGAAATTGCGCAGGCAAACGTGAAAAAATTATCTGATCGCCAAAATCGCGGCGTACTACGCGGTACCGGCGACCATCGCTAAATACTTGACTTGTCAAGTATTTAGCTAACTAAGCCTGATCAAGGTTATCACTAGCTCCATTAAAACGGGGTCGGCTTACCTAGTAGTAGACTTCCGCGTCGGCCATTTGTCACGGTTTAAATTATCCGCCATTTGGCGGATAATCGCGAAAGCTCACTACCGGGCTTATGCTACAATACCCCAATATGCATAAGCTTTTTAAGTAGAAAAAACTATGCCCAGAGTTTACATAAAATATCTGATAATTGGCGCGTTTTGTGCTTTAGTAAGCGCTGTCTTTGTGGCCGTAAAGGTTTCATTTGTCCAAGCTGAGGATATTTTTTTGATTGAGCCTGCAGATATGTCGCAGACGTCAACCAGGGATCAAAGAGTCAACCAGCGAAAAGCAGAGCTCAAGGTTCAGATTAATGAGCAATCTCTGAAAAATTTAGCCGCCAGATGTGAAAAAGTTCAAAAAGTGGTAGTAACCCTAAAAACAAGGGACGAGAAAGTTCTGATTGCGCGCCATGACTTTTATATCGGTAGCGCTAATAAGTTAAATTATATAGTAGAAAACTTAAAAAAACGAGATATTAGCACAGCTTCGGTAGAGACTGCCAGCCAACCGTTTACGACCGCCGTTAATAAATATCTAGTTGATGCTGGTAGTTACAAAACAGCAATCGATGATTTAGCCGCGATGAGCTGTTCTAAAGATACGACTGGCTTAAGGGCGACAATTTTAAGCGCGCAACAACTTCGTGCCCAACTAGCTAGCGACGTCAAAAACGTAAAAGCTACCTTTGTTCAAATTAAAGCTGCAGTAGAGCAGGCGAAAAAAATGCTGCCAAAGGCGGGTAGCTAAATGGATACGACCAATCAGTCTACAGCTAACACTCCGGTCAAAAAAGCCCTAGATATAATGCCTCCAGACTCCACATTGGCTCAGCCTGTCGGGGTTAAGACAGAGATAGTCAAAGACGTGCCAGTCAGGCGGCAGGCTTTAGATGATTCCCCCACCCCCCTGGCGACCCAAGCAGTCTATAACCCAATTTCTAGCGATAATCGTATCGCCCCCCGGGGCACTTTTAACGAGGACGCCGAGCTGGACACTATATTAAAAGACGTTAATCATGAAGTTAAGGCCGAGCTTGCTCCAGCCAAGAAATCAAAAGGCGCAGCTATGCTATTACGTTCAACAGCTCAGCTGCAAAAAGCTAAAAAACCTGACTCCAGCCAAAAAAAATCTGGTTCCAAATTGGTTGTAGCGGTAGCCATTGTTGTGGCTGCCTTATTAATCGCCGTGGCTGTTTATGTTTATAGGCAAAGCCAAGAGAGTGCAGACCTAGC
>PFEG01000058.1:12235-15399 GCA_002793885.1 Candidatus Saccharibacteria bacterium CG10_big_fil_rev_8_21_14_0_10_47_8 | reverse complement strand
TGTAATAATTATTGCCGGCGGCTCTGGCACACGGCTGTGGCCTCTTTCAACTCATAATTATCCAAAGCATCTTCTAACCCTTATAGGGAATAGAAGTTTAGTTCAAAGTACTTATGACCGAGTTAAAAATTTGTCTGATGATATTTTTGTGATTACTGAAAAATCGCACTCTAAATACGTTAACCAGCAATTACCCGAACTGCCAAGAAGAAGAATCTTAGCAGAGCCTGCCCGGCGCGGCACAGCTTCCTGTTTTGTGCTGGCGCTTAGTGAGATAAAGCGCCGGAGATTTACGAACCAGGCGGTATTTTTCTTATGGGCCGACCACCTCATTAGCGATACCCGGGCCTTCAAGCAGGCGGCCAAGCAGGCCGCTGAACTGGCTGAAGCAGAAAAAAAGCTGGTGTTTACGGGAGTAGAGCCGACCTACCCTGCAACCGGCTTTGGCTATATTCAAAAGGGCAAAAGAATCAAAAGTAAATTTAAACACGTCCATGAACTTAAACAGTTTGTTGAAAAACCGGATAAAGTTACCGCAGAATTGTACGTTAAAAGCGGAAAATACTTATGGAATACCGGCTACCTTACCGGCACGGTTGAAACGTTTGAACGAGAGCTCAAGGAGCACTCCCCGCGGCTTTGGAATGACTATCAGAATTTGTATAGCACTCTTTTGCCAATGAACCGCAGGAAGCTCTACATGAATTTCGTATCGGAACCGATTGACACCGCCCTTTCTGAGCACGTACCGGACGGACTGGTGATGCCTGGTAACTTTGACTGGGCGGATGTAGGCTCGTTCCATGATCTGCATGGCGTGAGCGTACAAGATAAGACAGGCAATCACATCAGCGGAGAAAATATAGAACTGGAGAACGTTACAGATAGCTATGTACGGAATGAAACCGAACAACCCGTCGCAGTTATTGGGCTCGATAATGTGGCTGTTATCGCCACTGAAAATGGCGTCTTAGTCACCAATAAGACTTATGCTCAAAAAGTCGGCGATATTTCTAAGCGCCTGCAAAAATAAAACCTTTGGCTTTAGGTCTGAATAATTTGCTGCACTCTAGCAACTAATTTATCAAGATCTTCCTTGGCTTTGGCTTCGGCATTTAAGCGTAACAGAGGCTCTGTATTGCTTGGACGAATGTTGAACCAACTGCCATTGTTCAGGTTGATTGTCAGTCCGTCAAGCTCATCTTGCTTCTCATCTGCAAAAACTTCTTTTAGGCTGGATAATATTTTATCTTTATCGACAACTTCAAAGTTAGTTTCCGGGATTGCTTCGTAGCGGGTGTATTGCTCGCGCAAATCAGACATTTTTTTGCCTGATAAACACATCAAATATAGTCCTACAAGAATCCCTATGATCCCTGAGTCGGCATACCAATTGTCTCGTAAATAAAAATGCCCTGATGCTTCGCCGCCGAATGGAGCATCAAGTTCTCGCATCATTTTTTTAATATTAGAGTGTCCAACTCTGGAGCGTACTGATTTACCGCCTAATTCATTAACCAGTTCTGGCACGGATTTACTATTTCGGGCATCATATACAATCGTTGCCCCCGGATATTTTTGCAAAAAATATTCGGCAATCATGCTAGACATAACTCCGCCGCTAAGCATCTGGCCGGTTTCATCTACCAAAAAACCGCGGTCTCCATCACCGTCAAAAGCGACCCCTCCATCCAGGGCATTTTTTTTAATAGTTTTACTAAGGTCTATCAGGGTTTCTGGTTTAAGCGGGTTGGCTTCGTGGTTGGGGAAGGTACCATCGAGTTCAAAGTACATCCGGGTTACTTTAAATGGTACATATTTTTCAAAAACCGGAAATATTTTTCCAGCCATGCCATTTCCGGCATCAACAGCTATTTTTAAAGGCTTGAGCTTATCGATTTCTACAAAAGACAGCACATGCGCTATCCAGTCTTCGGTGATGTCTTTTTGGGTAATTTTACCTCTTGAAGCCGCTGGTTTAAAGTCATTTTTTATCACCATATCTCTAATTTCACTTAGTCCAAATTCCAACCCAACAGCTTTAGCTTCGTCTGCACAAAGCTTAATGCCGTTATACTCGCTCGGGTTGTGGCTGGCGGTAACAACTGCGCCACCGGCCAGACCATACTTGCCGGCTGCAAAGTAAATCATGTCGCTGGTAACCTGCCCGATATCCCAAACATCACGGCCCTGAGCTATCAGCCCGTCAATCAAATTTGTAGCCAAATCCTCAGAGTCTGGGCGCATGTCGCGGCCAACCGCCACCGGTCCGTTTTTGGGTAGCCATAGCCCGAAAGCTTGGCCGATTTTATTGGCTACTTCACTAGTTAATTCGGTGCCAACCTTGCCGCGTATATCATAGGACTTAAATATTGCCGCTAACTGGTCCAATTTCTTTCCTTTTTATATTATTCAACTGTAACAGATTTTGCGAGATTTCTAGGCCGGTCTACATTGTAGCCGCGCTCTATCGCGACATAATAAGCGAAGAGTTGTAGTACGATGGCTATCAGCAAAGGTTGAGTCTGTTCAAGCGTCTTGGGTATGAAAACCACGTTGTCGGCGAGCCGCTTTATTTCTTTGTCGCCCTCGGTGGCTATGGCGATGACCGGGCCGCTACGGGCCTTGATTTCCTCGATATTGGAGTACGTTTTTTCGCTCAATGGCGACTCTGGTACGATAGCGAAAGTAGGGAATTTTTTATCAATCATCGCTAGCGGGCCGTGCTTCATCTCGCCAGCGGCATAGCCTTCGGCATGTATATAAGAAAGTTCTTTGAGTTTCAAAGAGCCCTCTAGTGCACAGGGGTAAGCATAGCCGCGGCCTATGAAGAGAAAGTCTCGGTATTTGCTAAAGTCTTTGGCCATTTTCTCGATGGTTTTGGCCTGTTTGAGGACACTTTTAACTTTGTCAGGTAAAACTGCCAACTCCTGCAGCAACGGCCTGTACAACGGTGTACGGCCCTGGCTGAGGTGCAAAGCGATTTCTGCTAGCACGGTCACCTGAGCGATAAAAGCTTTTGTGGAGGCCACGGATTGTTCTGGGCCGGCGTGACAGTACACCCCGGCGTCGGTCATGCGCGCGATGGTAGACCCAACAGCGTTAACGATACCAAGTCGTAATACACCGTACGCCTCAACCTTTTTAAGCGCGGCGATAGTATC
>PFEG01000058.1:0-12204 GCA_002793885.1 Candidatus Saccharibacteria bacterium CG10_big_fil_rev_8_21_14_0_10_47_8 | reverse complement strand
AAATTCAGACGCCAATTGAACCTCGACAGGTATGCCAGCCAGTTCCTCGATCAAGTATTCACCAATCAGACCGGCATAGTAGGATGTGCCACAGGCCACGATGACGATGCGGTCTATATAACGCAGTTGCTCGGCGACGTTTTCCAGACCACCGAGTTTTACCGTGTTGGATTCCGTACGGATACGGCCACGCACAGCCGACTGGATGGTTTGCGGCGCTTCGTAAATCTCTTTTAGCATAAAGTGCGGATAATCGCCAAGCTGGGCGCGCTGGATATCAAAGTCCAGCTCTTCTGCCTTGCGTGTTACTTCGACTGCGTTTTTGATGTTATGGATCTTTACATCCCGCTTGGTAAGTACAGCAACTTCATAATCATCAAGAAACAGGACCTTTTTGGTATGTTCCATGACAGCTGTTGGATCAGAGGCGATATAGTGGCAGCCCTTGCCAACACCGATAATAAGCGGGCTTGATAAACGGGCGGCGTACAGGGTGTCGGGATCTTCGGCGTGAAGCGCCGCGATAGCGTAGGCGCCTTGCAGTTCCTCCAGGGCGGCTTTGAAGGCTTTGAAAAAATCATTCTGTTTTTTTAGGTGATGATCAATTAGGTGGGGGATGACTTCGGTGTCGGTATTTGATACGAATTGATAACCGGCTTTTTTTAGTTTTTGCTTGAGCTGCTGATAATTTTCGATGATGCCGTTGTGGACTACATAGATGGTCTGATCAGCGTTGAAGTGCGGGTGGGCATTGGCTTGCGTAGGAGAGCCGTGGGTGGCCCAGCGAGTGTGCCCAATGGCGATGTGGGCGTTTTCAAATATATTATTCCCGCGAACCTCTGAGTCCAAGGCCTCAACACGGCCAACCTGTTTGGCTGTAAAAGGCTTACCGCTGTTCATCGCGGTTATGCCCGCGGAATCATAGCCGCGGTACTCAAGAGCTTTGAGCCCATCGAGCACCGGCGCAAGGGCAGATTTATTTCCAATATATCCAACAATTCCACACATATTACAAGGTATTATATAATATTATCATTAATAAATCTAGATACTTTTTCTCTAAATATATTTGGTCCAAATTGCCGGGCTTTTTCTTGTAGTACTTCTTGCTTGAACTTGTTTGGCGTAAAGGTCCTAAGAGCTTTAACTAACGATTCCACAGTTTGGTCTTTGAAATATTCTCCGGTTTTACCGGGTACGATATAGTCCAAAGCGCCGCCATCTTTATAAGCAATAACTGGTGTGCCGGAAGCCAGCGCTTCCACGGCCACGATGCCAAAATCATCTAGGCTAGGGAAGATAAAAGCCTCTGCCGTGGCAAAATAACTTGCCAGTTCCTTATCGGTCGCTTGGACGAACTTAACGGATGGGCCGGCTAAGCGTTGGAGTTTTTTATGGTCTGGGCCGTTACCGGTTACCGTTAGTGGCAAGTTTAATTTTGTACAGGCGGCAATCGCTAGGTCGAAGCGTTTATATGGAGTTTGCCGGCCGGTTATGACAAAACCGTTTCGGTTTTGTGGTAGTTGGTAGTTGTTAGTTGGTAGTTTGGAGAATCTTTTGATGTCGACGGGAGGATGAATGACGGTCGCATCACGCCCGTAATATTTTTTTATTTGGTTTTTGGTGTAGCTGGAGTTGGCAATTAGATAATCAGGACGCTTGGCAGCTCGGAAGTCCCAGCGACGCATCGGCCCGACCAGCACTCTGAGCCCCAGCCTGGCCAGCGGATCAAAAAAACCGAAACCAGGATGCCTGAGGTATTCATCGTAACGGCTCCAATAGTAGTGGGTCGGTGCATGAATGTAACTGATGTGAAGAGGACGCTTCACATTACGTTTGTAGTTTGTAGTTTGTAGTTGGTAGTTGGTGCGACCCACTTTGATGAATTTGGCTTCGGCTCCTGAAGATGAGATCACTAAATCGTAATCGTTTAAATTTAGTCGCGAAAACCACCAGCCGCGTAAAAATGGTACGTATTTGCGAAGAGCAGGAAAGGGCCAATTCTGTAAGTATCCGGTTACTGCTTTACCATCAAGTTTCTTGCGCCACTCGTCGGTGCAGTAAGAGGTGTAAATTGGGGCTTCGGGAAACATACGGTGAAGTTCCAGCACGACCTTTTCGGCACCGCCACCAATCATCCAGTCGTGCACGATGGCTACTTTCAAAGTCGAATTGTTCATTTTACTTTTTACATTTTTCATTAATTTTACATTTACCAATTTTCATTGTGGAAACTATCTTCTGCAGGATAAAGATTAACTGCGAAATTTCGTCAATTAACTCTGAAGTCTGTAGATTCGAGTTTGTTTTAGTAAGAACCTTCAACCAGTACCTAGACTCTGAGGCTTCTTTCTTGCAGATATATATTTTATTCCTAAAATCAATTCTAGAAGCTGCATTATTGGCTTCGGTATAGTTTGCGCCAATACTAGTAGCGGAGCGTATTAGCTGATTACTAATTATTTTGTTTTCGGGGCTCTGAGGTAATCCTTTGCAAAAAGAAATGACACTAACAGCAAAATCTATAGTCCGTTCCTCTAGTTGTTGCGGTCTTTCTTGTACAATGTTCATTGATAAATTATTGTGAATTGAAAACTGGTAATTGTAAAATGCTTAATCTTTGATTAAGCTGCGCCCCGTTGGCCTAAAACGACGCGGATGGTTTTTGTAAGAATGATGATGTCCAGCCAGAAACTCCAATTTTGGACATAATAAATATCAAGCCGGCGGCGTTCCTCAAAACTGATCGACCGACGGCCCGATACCTGGGCCAGGCCGGTTAGGCCGGACTTGACGCTTAAAATGGCATGGCGTTTTTCGTAAACACTGAGCTCCTCCGGAATCAGTGGGCGTGGCCCTACCAGGCTAAGGTCGCCCTTTACGATATTTATCAATTGCGGTAACTCATCCAGGCTGGTTTTACGCAAGAACCTTCCAAGCGGTGTAACCCGCGGGTCGTGATCCAGATAATCGCCGTTTTCGCGATACTCCTCGGCGAGTTCGGGCTTGCCCATCATAGCAAAAGCTTGCTCCGGAGTGGTGCCACCATACTTGGTATATTGAGTCCGGAATTTGAAGACCCGGAACTTGTGGTTGAACCTGGTTAAACGGGTCTGGCGGAAAAAGACTGAACCGCCGCCTGTCAGTTTTATTAATACGGCGATAATCAATATAAATGGCATTGCAGTTATAAGTAACAGGCCACCCAGCACTAAATCAAATAGACGTTTGACTATCCGACCCCAACCGAACAAAGCGGTCTGATGGACAGCGATTACCGGCAGCGATGAGCGGAAAAGTTCGACTTCCAGCTTGCCCAAGAACAACTCACCGTTACCGGGTATGAAGCGATAAGCGATGTGGTGGCTCTGGGCAAATTCCAAAATCTGATTATTGCGGTCGTTGGAAGAATAAAGCTCCGTCTGGACGATACTATGTATATGGTCGGCCTTAATTTTGGCTACGGCGTCCTCGAAAGACTGGAAAGTTTTGAGCCCTCTAAAGCCTGCCCGCCGGGAAGCATGTTCACCAGCCACGCCAACTATCCGGTAGCCCGACTTTTTCCAGTCATGGAGCGCGTCCACAAGTTCTTGGGCAACTTGAGTGCTACCAACCACTAAAAGATTAGTTATGCCAAAACCATAGCTGAACATTTTTGTTCTGAGCCAGCGCGCAAAATTACGGAATATAACTAAAAAGACAAAAGCCAGTCCAAAACCAATAACAGGCACTAAGCGGGCCGGAAAAATCACTTTATTGACCGCATAAGCGTAACCGATTACGAACAGCAGGCCGATAAACGAGCCAACCAGCAATCGACCGAGCTCACTGAAGCGCTTTTCCTGGATTGAACTTCTATATAGGCCCAGTAAACCAAAAATTAAAATCCAAAACGGCAGTAGTACCAAAAAAATTTCTAGATAAGTGGTAGCGTGGACCTGTTCGGAGATAGGCCTCGAGCTTAACGAAACGCGCAGGATGTAGGCAACCACGAAAGCGGCTACTAGCGCCAGGAAATCACCCACTACTAAAAAGAAACTGTATAGCAGCGAGGCGTTACTTTTCATTACATCTCCTCGCCGCACCAGTCTGCCTGCCAGCAGAGCCGGCAACTCTGCTGGTGCTCTTTGCGCCTGGCGTTGTTGTAAGCTCCAGTGCTCCTTCACCGTATCGAGTATACGACTCAGTCCGCCCTTCGCTTTCGCCTAGCCACGCGTCAAAGCGAGTAAGATGTGGATGGCTTATCATTCGCTATACTAGATTGTAGCATTTATGCAGCGCATAACTACCCACCCTAAGCTGGGCCGTGTTCTTTCCCTAGCAGTTGCCACTATCTTAGTGCTAATACCTTTTCATGCCTTATTTACTACTTGGATTGGCAGCAACAGTGGTAATCTTGATTTGCTTAGGATTTGGAAAGAAATTCTAACGGTTGCTCTAATACCCGCGGCTGTATTGTTGGCTTACCGCTCTGCTCATATACGCCGCTGGCTGTTAACATCGTGGACTGTGCGTTTAATTGGGCTTTACGTAGTGCTCAATTTGGTGCTTGGAGCTTGGGCTCTTATTCACAAACAGGTTAATAGCGAGGCGCTTATTTACGCACTGCTTATAAATTTACGTTTTGTCGGGTTTTTTATAATTTGCGCCGTTATTGCCAGCTCTGATAGCTTCTTAAAACAATATTGGCCTAAGATTTTGTTGATTCCAGCGATGGTCGTTATAATTTTTGGTCTATCGCAGCAGTTTTTACTGCCTTATGATTTTTTGCGGCACTTTGGCTATGGTGCGCATACGATTCCGGCCTATCAGACAGTTGATGCTAATTTAGATTATCGTAGGATTCAGTCAACACTGCGTGGCGCTAACCCCTTGGGGGCTTACCTAATATTAATTTTGCCGGCCATGGCCATAGTGTTATCTAGGTGGCGAGTATTGCGAATCGGCGGCCTGATAGCCGGCGCGATAACTCTTTTTTACAGCTATTCACGGAGCGCTTACATAGGAACTGGGCTGGCGTTTGGGGCACTTGCTGGCTGGCTGCCAAAAAATAGTTTATGGCCACGCAGAAAAGCCTTGATTGTTGCTCTTGGTGTTGTTGTAGCTGTAGTCGGCCTATACTCGTTACGCTATAACCAGACTACTCAGGACACCCTTCTTCACACTAGCAATAACTCAACTTCTTCACTGAGTTCAAATGAGGCTCGCGTGGTTGCAATAAAAAGTGGCGCAAATGATGTACTGAACCAGCCTTTTGGAAGAGGTCCCGGTACCGCCGGTCCGGCCTCTTTCCGCAACGACCATCCCGCGCGTATTGCCGAGAACTATTATTTACAAATAGGTCAGGAAGTTGGTGTCTTGGGTATATTGATATTCCTTGGTATAAACTTCCTAATCGCTCGCAGGCTGTGGTTTCAACGTAGCACCAGCTTAAGTAAAATTTTACTGGCTAGCCTGGTTGGGCTGACTTTCGTAAACTTACTGTCTCATGCTTGGACGGACGACACACTGGCGTATCTGTGGTGGGGATTAGCCGGCATTGCGCTTTCCACTGGTATACTTGAAGTTAAGAATAAGCAAAATGACCGAAAGACTCACTAAGAACTCATTTCATATCTCCCCTCCAGCTTCAATTCATCCTGGCAGAACCACGCCCCGGTTTTGCTCGTCAATGTATCTACGGATACGCCTCCTCTCAAGAACTAGTACGTGGTCCCCACCAGGATGTATTTCACTTAACAGACTGGAGATATGAAGTGAGTTATAGGCGTAATCGCAAACTTTTAATCCAGTTCGTAGAATACATGATAAGTGGTGGCGCCTATTTTTGGAGCGGTTATGCGCTTTTCGCGTATCTATGGTCTGGGCTTCATTGGAGCTTGTGGTGGGCAAAGCTCTCCGCTAACATTTTTGGCTGGACGGTTAATTTTATATTGCAACGCTTCTGGGTGTTTCGTAGCTCTCATTTCAAGGGGCATATGAGCGAGGTGACGGGTCGTTACATTTTTATTACGTTGGTAGATTTTGTACTTGACTATTTCATAGTTGCTGGCTTAAGAGTCATCGGTATTACACCTTATATAGGTCAGTTTGTGTCATCCGGCTTTTTTACGATCTGGAATTACTTATGGTATCGTTTCTGGGTCTTCCCGGAAAAATTTGTTCATAAAAAAGCTAAGACAAGCGTAGCGAGAATTGTGGCGCACCGAGCCCACGGCCACAGTGCTTACGTAAAGAGGTAACAATGGAAGAAAAAACTACTTCGGTAAGGCCCACCAAAAAACAGCGTGAGTTACTTACTTTTATAGAAACATTTATTGCTGCGAACGGATACAGTCCCAGTTACCGCGAGATTATGAAGGGGCTGCAATATAACTCAGTAGCTACGGTAAGCTTGCATGTGAACAGTTTGATTAGCCGCGGGCACCTGCTAAAACGCGATCATTCGGCCCGCTCGCTTGAACTTGTTAAGCCGACGCTACCAACAAATGAGCCCAAAATTATTCTCAAGCAACTCAAAGCTAGTGAGGAGAAGTGGCTGGTAGAAAAAGTAGAGTTATTTTTTAAAGAAATAGAAAACGCCCCAAGTGTTATCGAGCGTGAGATCGACAGGCTTTATGTATTAATCGGCGCCCTCAAAGTTCTAGGGCTGGACGGAGCCGCCAGTGGCTTTATCGCCCGTTTGAGCGCAATTAAAAAACGCCAAGAAGACAACGAATATGTCATCTAGTCTTGGTGGTTAGACTATCCCCCAATTAACTTAACGATAATTTCGCCCAAGCTTATAATTACCGCTATCCCAACAGTACCAATAACTAACCCGATAACAATAAGTACTATATCTTCTAAGATAATGCCCAGCGAGAGCATTACTACGGCTAACGCGGGCAGGGTATCCAGACCAGAGAACGGCGGCGCCAAAAAAGCCGCTAAAGAAAAAATCAACACACTGACACCAAAAAGCCCAAATGCCAATCTATTGCCCAGCAGACTATCAAGCCTCGGACGCGAAAATTTTTCTAGTTTCCTGATGTATTTTATTAGAGTTGGCAAGACCCTTTTTTCCATGACTGAGCCTAAAGAGCGATTCTTCCAGCGATCTGGTAGCCACAGAGTCTTGCGCCCCACTATTACTTGTAGGGCCACTAGCATGGCAATTATTTCAAAGATGTGCGTGAGCCCGCCGGTCGGTACCGGTAAGGCTGGTATTGCCAGTAGGATAACAAATAAAACCCCAAAACTTTTTTCGGCAAAAACCCCATCTAAACCATGCAGGGTTTTGGGTTTACTACTTTTTAGCCAAGCCTCTAGCTCAACACTGAAAGGGATAGAAGAAGTTGTTTTGGGCTTTGGCATTCAAACTAATCATACCAAAAAAGCCAGCAACGCCTTGCATAGCTATTATTTAAGCCGGGCCATATGAACCAAGCCAAGGTATACCAGCACTGCCATAATCGCAGCGGCAGCGAGCGAGGCAACTGCTAAATATTGAGCCATCATCCCGAAAGTCCAGTAAACATAACTGCTTAGCAGCAGGCCTCTTAGTGTTTCGCCCTGAAACAACGTTTGTTTTTGCTGCTGGAGTTTTTGGTTGGATGGGTCTTTTAACGCCAATGTACTAACTTCGGCGTAGGTTTTGCCATCGGCGACTTTTTGGACGTGTCTTCCGATGAAACCATTGGCATAGGCTTTAGCCTTGGGGCCGTTGTCCACCAGTTGCCCCGCGTACTTTTGAAGGTCAGGGAATTCAGACGGATCGAGTGATGGGCTGCCTTTTGGCGGGAAATAAATCTTTTGGGATGACAGTTCGTCGCGGACGCTGTTAGTAGCAAAGGAATACCCCCACCATGCCACGCTGCCGATAACAAGTAGCATCACTGTGCTTAATATGCCCAATAATACGAAAACCTTATCTATGGTTTTTCTTTGCGTTTTAGCCATTTCTAGCTCCTAATTATTAACTATATCGATATTATATAGCCCTTCAGAGGATAGTGCTAATGGTTAATTAGCTCTGAATGGAAGGAGTTTTGTAAAATTGCTTTTTAGCGGCAAGGCTATGTACGCTTTTGGGAAGATCTTTACTCGGGGTATTTTGATTAAATTTTTTGCGGATGGCTGAAGAAGCGGCAGTCGGGTTAGGAGCGTTCACGATTACTACTTTTGTCGGTTTAACGGCTAAAGAATTTAGCATATTTTTGATTTTACTGATGCTATCACCCTGGCGCATGCCTATAAAAAGCTCATTACCATCGCAAAGGCTATCTGAGTCAGGCCATTGATGGATAGTCTTTGCTACGTCAGAGCCCATTAAAAATACTACCTGGGCGTTGCCGATGATATTTCGAAGCTCCGGCAGTACGCTTACGATTGAACCGCCCATGCTGTGCAGCTCAAGCAGACGCATATTTGGGTATGGGCTAATGGCGTGCGATATCATTGCTAATCTATTGGTAAAATTCTCGACTGTTTTTTTATGCTTTGGAGTTTTTTCGGGCAAAAAATACACGCAGTCGAGCTTGGCCGACAGGGTAGCCTCAGAAGCAAAAGCTAAGTGGCCCATATGAATCGGATCAAATGTCCCCCTAAAAATCCCAATCCGCTTCTTCTTCGACGATTCCTTCACTTGTTCATGATATCAAAAGAGAGGGGACCTTCCTGCCATTAAGCCTTGCCTAGCTCCATGAACGATAAATTGTTGAGGTTTTAGGGGCTTATATTAACTTTTATATTACTTGTAGAACTGTTTGATGTTGTGCCGCTTTGGCCGGTACTATCTCCGCTAGTTGCCGTCTGGTTGCTGCTATTGTTTATGTTCACAGAGTTTGCGCCATCACCGCTGGAGCTCTCGCATTGAATATCGGTGTGCAGTTCGTTGGTAGAGTTCGGTCCGGTATTACTGTTATTTTCTGTAACAGTTTTTGTACATGGGTCGGTTTGCGTCTGGGCCTGAGCGGGCGTACTAGCTTGGGCAGACACCTCTTGTTTAGCCTTTGTCTGTTCTGATTTGACCGATGGGGAAGAGGTTGAATTAGTTACAGAATGCTGTTCTGTTTTAGTAGGGCCTGAAAAGTTAGCATAAGCTACACTGCTTGCGATCAACACAAGAGCCAGCACCGCTGGAATAAATATTTTTGGCCTGCGTATTATCCTCACCTTCATATATCTATTTTACTCTTTCATGGCATGGAACTCGTTTTTCAGAGCAAGCTCATGCGGGCAGTTTTGATAACCGAACCTCTGGTTCGAGGTTCTGGTTTTCAGAACATCAAAGTAAAAGCCCCAACCTAAAGGCCAGGGCTTTTACTTTGGCTCCGGAGGC
Source organism: Candidatus Saccharibacteria bacterium CG10_big_fil_rev_8_21_14_0_10_47_8 (assembly GCA_002793885.1). Classification (GTDB taxonomy): domain Bacteria; phylum Patescibacteriota; class Saccharimonadia; order Saccharimonadales; family UBA10212; genus 21-14-0-10-47-8-A. The sequence continues at coordinate 2,882 of PFEG01000058.1, read as the reverse complement.
CGGACTCGAACCGGCAACCTCGAAGTTAACAGCTTCTTGCTCCACCATTGAGCTACTCCGGATTAAAACATGAGGCACCCTTGCAAGGTTTCTCATCGCGCCGGGCGCGGAATGAATCCGACGCTCGGGCTGCTCTTCCCACTACTAACTAGGAATAACAGGTTGATTATAGGTGAGAATACTCTGTTACGTCAATCCGGGGCAAGGTTGCTATACTTATTAGCATTGTGGAAGTGCTACACGCGATTTTGCTGGGAATAGTCGAGGGTCTTACCGAGTTTCTGCCTATCTCGAGCACCGGCCACCTTATCATAGCCGAGCATTACACTCATTTTAAAGACCAAGCCGAGATTTTTACGGTGGCCATCCAGTCTGGTGCTATCGCCGCCGTAATTTGGCATTACCGGGTCGACTTGTTTGCTAAAACTGCCGGACTTTTTGCCGGCAGGGCAAAAGCTAAAAACTTTTTTTGGAAAATTTTTATTGCTACGCTGCCAGCCTTGATACTAGGGTTCGTGCTCAAAGACACTGTAGATAAGGCGTCCAAACCCAGTGTTGTGGCTTGGGCGCTGATAGCCGGTGCCTTCGTACTCTGGTGGGCTGACAAAAAGGCGCCAGCTAGCCAAGTAGATCATAAGCAGGACATAGATGCCGTGACGACCAAGCAGGCTTTTCTTGCCGGCCTGGCTCAGTGCGTGGCTTTGATACCAGGCGTTTCGCGCAGCGGCGCAAGTATAGTTGGCGGTTTAGCCGGCGGGCTTAATCGGGTGACAGCCACGGCCTTTTCTTTTTACTTAGCTATACCGGTCTTGCTACTGGCCAGCGCTTATAAGCTTTTCCATGGGCGGCATGATCTGGCTGGTAGCGTTGATGGCGGGGTAGGAAGCATCATCATTGGTATCGTAGTCTCATTTTTTGTCGCCTTGGTATCTATATCTTGGCTGCTTAGGTACGTGTCTGGCCACAGCTTTAAAGTGTTCGTTTACTACCGAATAGCGCTTGGCATCCTAGTTTTAGCACTGCTAATTTAACATTTATAACTGGCTCTCAAAACATCATTATTTGTCTTAGTTTAGACGATCGTCTAAACTAAGACACTAAGACGGGTCTTTAAGGAGTTATACTGATAAAAATACAATACGATTTAAGACTGGAGAAAGATTTTGGGAGTCAGTTTTTATAACTGGAGTAGAACTCAGGTACATGAAGACCGAGCAAGTGCGTGCTATGATATAAAGGTAATTAACAAACAGGTTGCTGGAACCTCGTGTAAATCGAGGACTGTGCCGCAACGGTAATCCACTTCTTTGCTAAGCAAAAAAGTGATTTTGCATTTAACATTTTGCATTTAACATTAATTTTTCATTGGTCATTGATCATTGTTAAATCATTGAAAATTGTGAATTGAAAATTGTGAATTCACGCTTGCTAGCCAAGCGTGGTGAGTCCGATACAGCATTAACCGTAAAACGCTCCCGAGCAGGAGTTGGTAAATACTTGATTAGTCAAGTGTCTCTGAATCCCTGCAAACTGAGCAGGGATATTTTTTTGGAAACACTAGCTGCAGAAACAACTGACTATCAATCTCGCAGAATAGCTGGGCCAAACGCAGCTACACGCAATATTGATATCATGGCTGCCGAGCTGGCAGCTAATGGTTATGTCGGCCCTGAAGTTCGCGCCATGGTGTTAGATGAAGAACTGACTCATGCCGTAGAAATCCTGGCTGCTCAGGAAGCGGCGTATGCTGTTGTTCCTAGGAGCTATGAGCAAATAGGCAATGACTTGGTCGATATACACCGCCAAAGTCTTAGACAAGTCTTTTCGGGAGGTATTGAGCACTCAGAGCAGGAGGTATTAGACGGTGTGCCTGGTGCTGGCTGGGAACTGGAGAGACGCAAAGCCGAACTAAACAATCTTGAAATCATTTTGGCAATGCCAGAGAATACTGCCTGTATTGAAATCTCGGCCCCACCTACCGATAGACCGGAGCATGAACAGCTTGCTCAGCACTACAATGGTTTGACAATGATTCGGGTATCGACCAAAAAACCAGGCGGCAAGGTAATGCAGTATAATTACGCGCTACCTTTATCTAACCCAGAGTTTTTGCTGGCGGTACAGGAGAAACTTGGTCGCGATTCTACTGAAATGGTAGTTAATAGTCAGGAATTGCTGGAACGGCCAATTACGCAAACAGTTGATCAGGCTTCATCATCTTTGGTTCACGAAATAGATAATCTAATTGGTGCCGCAATGCTAGAAGTTGCCGTTGGCCATAGTGCTATTCGCATGATAAGAAAAGCGATAGCCAACAGAAGGGAAGCTTGGGACTTTGTCTCTTCAGACGAACATGCTGATATACATAATGAATTTTTGGGCGGTATGGAGTATGCGGCCAGACTAAATATGACGGAACGGGAACATGCCGTATCCGCTATTAGGAGTGGCTTCTGGAAAGAATATAAAGACCGCTTCAATGACAGGAAAATTTCGAATCAGGCAGGCGGCATTATTGCCGAAGCAGCTTCACGGGCTGTTGCTGCCGGCGATGTATTTATAGCCTGCGGTAGTACAGTATCCGCTACACAGTTTACTGCTCAAGAGTCAACAGCTAGTCGAGCTAGTATTGCCAATAGTCTGTTAAGAGAGGTAAAAGGCAGTGGTAATTGTAGTGCGTGCGGTGCTAAGGGCGTTCTGTATGGTTGCGGCGTATTTTGCGGCAGATGTAACGAAAAGTGGTGCAGTGAGTATAAACGAACCGGTAAGCAGCTAAGTCCACGACAGCTTTCTTATCTTAGCTATAGCCGAGGAACAAAGCCCGAAGCAGATACCGCTGATATGTTTGAAGAACTTCGGCAAGATTGGAAGAGAATGGGATT
>PFEG01000013.1:9975-12340 GCA_002793885.1 Candidatus Saccharibacteria bacterium CG10_big_fil_rev_8_21_14_0_10_47_8 | reverse complement strand
TACTGCCGTGATTACCAACTGCCTCAGAAATCAGTTTGGTGCCACCGGCCAAAACAGCCGTAACAATGAAAAGTCCGGCTGCTTGGCGTCTAGCCTTTTGAGCGTATGACGTAGGCGCTAAGTTGTGGCGTGGTGTTCGGTTCATGGTTAGTATACTAACATAAATGAGCTAAATGGTCAAGCCTAAGCGGTTTCTAGGAGAGTTTTTTTATCTTTTCGGCTAACCATTTGGCGCTTTCACGGGTAGTGCGTTTCATGCCATGCTCGCGGTCTACTTCTATCAAGCCGAACTTGGGCCACCAGCCGTTGGCCCACTCAAAATTGTCTAGTAGGCTCCAATAAAAGTAGCCGCGGATGTCTACTCCCTCGCTAATAGCCCGCTCCATGGCCACGATTGACTCTTCTATCCACCAGCGCCGGTATTCATCTTTGGCATCCGCCACGCCGTTCTCTGTAACAATAATCGGTATTTTTTTATAATGGCGCCAAACGCTAAGTAGCAGCGGGTATAAGCCTTCTGGCTCCATATACCAACCCATGTCGCTCAGAGGCAATTGGGGGTCTTTACGCTTACCCAGCTCGGTATAGTAATCGGTGAAATAATAGTTAAACCCTACAAAGTCCATCTCTAACCGGACTCTTCGTAAAAACCACCAGTTCCAGAAGTAACGCATAACTTTAGTGGTCAGCTCGTCCAGCTCGTTATGGGGGCGCTTGGCCTGGATATTAGCCAGCTGAGACGCCAATCCCACCTGCAAAGCCGGATTGGCGGCCTTTAGGATTTTATAGGCTTTGCGGTGAGCCTGGATTAGGTTCCAGCAAACCCGCGCGAAGCTTAGGGCGTTTTTTTCGCCCGGCGGCCACGGCCCGCTTAGCGGTTCATCTACCAGATAGCCATAGGTAGCATAAACGTTGGGCTCGTTTAGAGTTATGACCCACTTAAGCTGGCTGGCGTACTCCTCGGCGAGTTTCTGAACAAAACGTTCAAAATACTTTAAGTTAGAGCGGTACTTAAAGGCGCCTTTATCACAAAACCACACCGGCATAGTCGTGTGCCAAATATTCATTACCGGTTCGATGCCACGTTTTTTTAACTGCTTTATGTACTCACGGTAATGTTCAATGGCTTCTTCGTTCCATCCGCCCTCTTCGGGTTCAATCCGTGACCACTCAACACCAAAGCGTAATGCCTTGAGGTTAAGGCTTTTGGCTAGATCAAAATCTTCTTCATAGCGGCGAAAGTGGTCAACGCCTTTGCCACTAACGTAGTTATCCGGATCTTGGGCCTGTTTTTTAATATCAGGCCATATTGGCATATGCCCCATACGTTTTTGGGCAGATTGGGCCATTTGGGCAGCATTAGCCAGCTCCCAGACAGTCCACTGATTATGGTTACCCCCTTCTACCTGATGGGCGGAGGTGCTGGCGCCCCATAGAAACTTTTTAGGAAACTCGGGCTTTATGTCTTCTGGCATTGCCACCATTGTAGCCAGTATTCACCTGTTGCACCAGCCGTCGGGGTCGTGACTTTGGTCGCTACATCTTATTGACTATGTTCAAGATATTACCGTCGGGGTCTTTGAATCATGCGGCTTTGAGCTCGCCCATGACATGTATATCACCCTCACGGGTAGTTCCTGGCAAGTCGTATTGTTCAAAAACTACGCCCTTGGCTTTAAGATCTTCTACAATCGCCTCTATGCCATCACCGACACCCCAGCTGGCAGCCGTGGCTTTATTGGTACCAGCATACTCCGATTGGTAAACAAAAACATTGGAGCTCCCACTCTTGTAGAGAACGCCGCCCGGATCATCTCCGGATTTGGTGAGCCCTAAAGTTCCTTCATAAAACTTTTTAGCCGCGTCTATATCCTTGACCGCTATTGTTGCTACGGCTTGTTTATCACCCAACATGCCAATCCCCTTTTTTTCTTTATAACTTAATTATACCCTACCGCTAGGGTAAATCAGGTTTTGCTTTTGGGTTTTTTGTAGGTTCTGTAGGCCAGCTCGCGGCGGTGTTGGTCGATGCGGTCGATGTATTTCTCGAAACGATTGAAAAGGCTGGAGTATTTCCAGCTTGGCGTTAGTATTTTAAGCAATTTACCCTGTTCGTGGAGGTACTCTACTAGCCCGTAAAAGTCGCCGTCGCCAGATATAATGATGGCTTTGTCGTAGTTTTTCATCTCTTTCATTACCCACAACACCAAATCGGCGTCAATGTTGCCCTTGATGGGCTTCTTTTCTTCCTTCTCGGCGGTTTCGCCGGCTTCGGGCTCAACTTTTTCCTCAGGGCGCGGGCGGGTCATATCGTAAGTCTGCTTAAGCACAACCACGTAGCCGCTTTCATGCAGCTTTTCGTACA
>PFEG01000013.1:0-9940 GCA_002793885.1 Candidatus Saccharibacteria bacterium CG10_big_fil_rev_8_21_14_0_10_47_8 | reverse complement strand
AGGGCTTTGGTAACGCCGTATTCGTCCGCTAAGTATTTACGGAATTTTAACCAGTCCAGTTTCCAGCCGGCGTTTTGGATACCAAGGTTAAGGTTTTGACTGTCTATAAAAGCGTGAACCTCTGGTTTTTTGTTATCCATGCCTCGATTATCTCATATAATTCACTAAGGGCCTTGGTTACGTTTCACTGTTCAGTGGTTTGCTTAGTAAATCTATTATGGACTGGATCATGTACCGGATTATTTTTTGGTGATTTTGAAGTGTTTGATTTTAGATTTGTAGCCAGAAATCATCTGTACATTAGTTTTTGGAACATCAAGATATTTTGCCAGCAGTTGCGTGACCGCATTGTTGGCTTTGCCATCGGCCGCTGGTTCTCGGACATATACCAGCAAAGAACCATCCAGGGCCAGCTGGACCAACGGACCCTTTTTACTCCCCGGCTTTACCCTAACTTCAAGTAATTTCATACATGTGCAAAAAAACTACAACTTTATTTCGGTGTTTTGTAGTTTAGGCCGTATTAGACTAAGGTCGTGCTGGCTAACGTTGTTGCCGCTTAGGTCGAGGACTTGGAGCTGAGTTAGTTTGCCAAGCTCCAAGGGTAAACCGGTAATTTTATTATTGGCATAGTTAAGCACTTTGAGGTGCTTGAGCTGGCCGATTTCGGCTGGGATGCTGGTCATTTTATTGTTGCTTACGTCCAGCTGTTCAAGATTGCTAAGATGGCGAATCTCGCCAGGCAAAGCGCCAGTAAGATTATTATTGCTAAGGTTTAATGAGACGGCATCCGTATGTTTTAGGACTTCTTTTGGAAACGCGGCTAAGCCACGCCCTGAATAATCCAGACTTGCTGAGCCGGATGGTTGGCTTAAAGGTGAAGCTTGGCTAGTTGAAGTAGTTTGTTTGTTGGTCGAATTATTTCTTAATATAATTGCGGCTACAAAGCCGGCAGTAAATACTACAATTACAGCGAGAGGGACAACAAATCGTTTAGACATCATACCTACCTATTTTACCCCGTTTACAAATTTTCAGCTGTCGGTGTCATCAATCTGTTCGGCAAACTCTGTTAGCAGCCTGTCAACAGCTTGTCGCCAATCGGAGCTTCGCCATAAAAATGTAAGTCCTGCGCCACGACCTGCACGCCGAGAAAATCCTGTGGCGCTTGCACAGGTCACTACAGGTTGGTAGTTATAGGCACGGCAAATACCGAACCTTCAAGGTCTACGACCCCAAACAGCGTGATGTCTCGGCCGCCCCCTTTACCGATAGAATAGTCCACCACGCCTTGGTACGCCAGATTGAGCCGTTGTTTGAGCGGATATTTATATTTGATTCCTACGCCTGTCGCCATGGCAAAGGTACGCACGCCGCCGTTTTGCAATTGCAGCACTTTCTGCGTTCGGCCCACGACAAATACGGTGAATTTTACGTGCTGCGGGTCGACATCCGGAAGTCCTTTGCCAGTATTGACCACGCTATTTTACTAAAGCTGCTGGGTCGGCAGATACGTGACAGCCGCACCCTGGCACTCTGTGAGCAGATTATTGGCTCGTATCGGGAGCCTGTGGCGCCAGAACATGCTTTGGACGGTAATCAAATGTCACTGGGGCTGGAACCTCTCTCTCTCTCTCTCTCTCTCTCTCTCTCGGTGCGCTGCCCAAAAGTAGCGGGCCGGGCGTGCTAAACGAGGCGGTCGGCCAACCGATTGGCAACCTGACCAGCCAGCTATTTGCTAATATTTATCTGAACCACTTGGACCAATTTGTAAAACATACTTTGCACGAGCAGTATTACCTGCGCTACATGGATGATTTTTTGATTATCCACCCCTCCAGAGCGCACCTGGAACGGGGTAAACTACAACTGGAACAGTTTGCGTTTGCCGAGCTGGCACTGACCTTGCATCCAAACAAAACCAATGTCCATAAATTCGTTGGATATGAACGGTTTGTCGGTTACGACGCCGAGTTATTCACCAGGCGCTTATCCAAGCCGACGGTTCAGCGTTTTATGCGACGGATGCGGCGAACCTACCGCCAGCAGGGCGAGGCCGCGGCTAGAGATAGCTGGCAGCAATTTGATGCCTACGCCAGTTTTGCCCATGCCAAAGGTCTGCTAAAGGCAATCAATCCGTTTACACCAGCTAGCCGCCATGATATCTAGGGTTTACAATGTACCTGGGTGGCTCAAGCATATGACGCGCGTTCAAACGCGGCGGCAATTGGGACAATGGCACGAATGCTGGGGCATTCACGCTCAATCTGAACAATACACCGACCAATACCAATACCAACATTGGTTTCCGCGTCGCCAGGAGCTTTACCGCTCCGCCATTTCCTTATGGGAACGGCTGCCAAAATGGCTGTTGATTACGGTCGCAGCCAGAGGGCATTTAGAGATCTCCCGTTTGGGTTGTCCAGGCCGGTTGTGTCTTATGGCGCATCGGCCGAATATGACAGTTGGGGGCGAATACCTGCCTTTGGGTAGGATTTCGCTTCTGGCGTGTTCTGGGAGCTGTGTTTGTGGATAAGCTAATTGTTTTCCGCAAGACCTACGACTATTTGTTTTGGCTCAAACCCTCAGTGGAACGTTTTACCAAAGTCCATAAGTACAGTCTAGGCATAGAACTGCAGGCTAGTGCCGTACGCTTACTGCGTCTGATTATCCAAGCCAATTACGCCGAGATTAAAACTGATTTGGTGGCCGAAGCGCAGGTGGAACACGAAGTCCAACGAATATTCTTGCGCCTAGCCCACGATTACAAACTGCTCAGCCCACGCCAGTTCGCCTATGCTTCGGACAAGCTGGACGAGATAGGCCGGTTGTTAAGAGGCTGGCACAAACAATCGCTCCGCGAACAAACCGAAACGGAGTAATCATGAGGCGTGTTTAATCTTGCTAATGTCAGGGTGTCGTTAACGGCTCACGGCTTTTTCTTCAACGCTTTCCTTATAACCTGATTAAACTGTTCCTTGCCATCTGGATGATCTAGTTGCACTTTTTCAGCTTTAACTTGTTTTTCTATTTTCGCTTGCCATGCTTTATCTTGCTTAGTGGGTATAGCGTGGTTCTTTGATTTCATAATACCCAGTATATACCGTAACTAAATCATCACATCCTACTATGGCTTGAGGGTATAATTGCCATGCGGGCATACGCCGCAAGTTACCGGCAAATCCTTATCTTTTGCTTTCTGTATCAATCCTACCTGCTTGCTGCTGTTCACGTGACAGACATGCAGATGCTGGCCATGTTCGTCGGCTACAAGGCTAATCATTGCCTCTAGGTTGTTTTCACCTGAATGGAACATTATGGGCTTATCGGGTGCTACGCGGTGCCACTCCGCAACAATTTCCCGAAAGTCTTCGGTTTTGTAAGTGTTTTCGTTCCCTGTTGTGGGGTCACCATACAGTTTTAGAGCTATTGCCCGTTCGGCCATGCCCGCAAGCTCACCAACGTTGTCTGCTTCGGGCTGCGACCCTGCATAAAAAGCCACCGGGATTCTGGCCTCCCGCCGAGCTATCTCTATCTTTGTATCTAGCCTTTCTCTGCTCCAGACTGGCAAGCCTGGGTTGTTTGGCATATCGGCTACAAGCACGAACCCACCCAACAGAGCAGCTTTTGTGCCACCACGTATTGTTTCCGACCTGTTGGTGCTGGGCTCACGTAAATGCACGTGGAGGTCTACAGCACCCGGCAGTGTCATGGTTTCGGCCATTCTATTTTCTCCGCCTTATATTTCTATTATAGCTTTGTTAACTGAAATTCAAGCTACATATGATGACTTCGCTAGTTAAGACTGCCTTTGGATTTGTTGTTTTGATTTACCAGGAGTCCAGTCTTGGCTGGAGCTTTTGGGGAAGTTTAGCTCGTCGAATAAAGAGAATTTTGTGGGCTTAAAGCGGTATATTAAGTGCTTGTTTTTGCCAGCAATAAAATTATCGTAAAAATCTTGGCCGGCGTTATAGCGTTTAACATACAGTTTCATTAGCTTTGCTATCTGTTTTGGCTCGGTTACTGTGTCTACCGTACCTTCTGCCTGCAGGCCAATTACCGGTTGGTCAAATTTTACCGGTATGGTTATGGCCGCTTTGTTGTGCACCGATATATCCTCGCTGTGTCGGCGTGTGGGTAAACTGAGCCAATAAATATTGAGTTTATCGTCAGATGCGTAATACACGCTGCAAACCCAAGGTTGGCCGCCCCGCACGGTGGCCAGCTGCATTACCAGCCCTTCCCTCAAATACTTTTTGACTAACTCCGAGACTTCCATCCGTTTTTAGGGACTTGAACCGCTATTACGCTCAAGTGTTGCAAGATGTCCAAGCCGGCCTACCATAGCGTGTGATGTCTCGAAACGCATATTTAACTCAACGATTTCTCTTTTAAGCTCACGCCATGCGGGCTGAATATCGTTTCTGCGAAGAGCTTCCAGCTCGACTCCAAAAGCTTTGTCCTCATTGGACTCTCCGGCATCCATATAGGGCCAAGACCTGCCGCCACTGCGTGCACCAATAGGCATCTGTTGTCTTCCCAGGATCATATCTTTGTCTAAAGCTCGTAGCGTTCTTTCATTACGGTGGGCTAAGCGCCGGCTGTCAACAAAAACCTCGGGTATTTCTACTGCTGGTATGTCGCCAAAGATAGTCAGGCGGTGCTGCATCATTGTGTCCAGCTGTTGGCTCTCCGCTAGCAGTGAGGATGCACTTTGAGCTTTGGCTAGCTCTTCATCTGTTTGATCCTGCATCGACGGATCTGGCAAAATATCCTCTTCCTGTGCCATATAGGCGAGCATGTAATAAATGTTGGCATATAGCCAATCTGCTCGCTGCTTTTCCAGCCCTTCCTTTATAGTGCTCAGGATTTCTCTGGCACCCAAAACCCATACACCTTTATCCTTATCTGGAAGATCTTCATAACGAAAACTGCTAGCAAATGCCCTTCGTCTATCTTTGTTTAAGTCAAGGCCTTGGAGGCCTGGTGCCTTATTGCTTTCAGTTACAATATCTGACCAGTCCATCGGAGCCATGAGACCAAGCTCTACACATTCTGTAAAACCACTGGAATCGCCGCTACTATATCCTCTGGTACCCGATTCTGAGATTGGATAAGAATACTGCGCACCACCCACAGCGATTCTGCCATAAGCAACTCTGGCCCAAATTAAGTCAGATTTTCTACCTGGAGTTGTTTTTATGTCTACCCAGCCTGCCATTTCGCCTGCGACTTCTGCTGGAAATTCTTTTACTACCACCCTGTTAAGTTGTCGCTCTGCCATCTATCCCTCCTCAAAGACGTGATAGTTTATATACTTATCCTAACAGATATTTTTTAACCAGCTCCGAGACTTCCATCTGTTTTTATTTTACTCTGTTTTTAGCTATTTATGAGCTCATCCAGAGCTATAAGGTATTGTTCGTCGCGAACTTTGGCTCGAATCTCTGCTAAGACTTGGTAATTTTCTGAGAAAACTGTTTCATCTTCTATAAGATTATCCGCAACAGAAAGTAAGGCGGCTGCCGGTACATTAAAATGTTTTGATACAGCAAAGACGGTCGCAGCTTCCATCTCTACGGCTAGATAGCCCTGTTCTGACCACTTTTTAACATCTTCTTCCGTTTCTGCCATCATAGCTTGGCAAGTCATCGTCTTGCCCTCGTAAACTTTATGCTCACTGCTCAACTTTGCTTTTATGTTTGAGCGTAAAGAATCATCTGATTCAATGAGAACATCATCATTTCGATCATATAACGTCGACATACTGCCGTCTTTGTATGACTCAGTTGGAAGGACTACATCAGCAATCTTAATACCCGGCTTTAGACCCCCCGCTACACCTACCAAAATATTCTTCTTGCTACCAAATATACACCCGAGGTGAACAAACTCGCTAAGCATGACACCACCGTACATTACGAAAATCCAAATGCGTTTACCATTTATTATTATTTCCTGACCGATCCCTATAAATTCGTATGGGATTCTCTGGATTTTTGCACCAGAGTTATATTGCTTAGCAAGGCTGACTATTCTTTCAAATTCACGATCAACTTTCCAAGTGCCTGCCACGAGAACCCCATCCACCTGGTATTCTTCGGGAATATCTAGGTGACGCTTATAGTCTTTTGCTTCAAGATGTTTGTACATGGTATTTATTTTACTCTCGTTTTAGATGTCGGCAGAATTTGAAGTTTGGTGGGTCGTGGTCATTTTTTCATTATTATAGTTGTTCAGTGGCAGCATATGTTGCCATGGCGGCTAAGCCACCAAGCAGCATAAATTGTTGGTGTGGTCCCTTGACATTATGCCCATCTAAACGACGCCAGGTGACACCCTTATCTTGGCTCTCTAAACTGCATGCATCACCAGGGCAAACTAAACGAATATGGCCTTCTTCTCCTACCGTTGCACTAACACTACTTGCTGTAGAGTATGGGTAAAAATGATTAGCGAAAGTTTGTATACCCTCTCTCACATGTTCTTGAAGAACACCAGGTTCTGCCCTTTCCATAGAAGCAATTTTATCTGCCAGTTCACGAGATATTTCAGCATTTAGCCAATACCCGCCATCTTCGTGTGAATCGGCTGAAATTTTAGTCTCAACTCGCACGGGTGGAATCTTAGGGTGGCGTCGATCTCGCTCGTATGCCAAGTTGAAGACACCAGTCACAACGCTAAATGTACCCGCGAGTGCTATAAGTTTTCCCTGCTCATTGCCTTTTTCAACTGGAGGCATGCAAAAAGTGATTGATGCCTTTTCCGATGGATGGTGCTCTATACGGGCAGCACAATCAAAGCCAAGCCTTTGTTTTTTTAGATCTAGGACAAAATCCTCCACAGATAACGGACCGGCAAATAAAGCCACATCCCTGAGATCACGCAAACATTTTAAATTTTCAGGATCTGTTATAACAACTAATCCGGGTGGTGTGCTTTCCCCACCTGACGGAGAGATTCTAAGATTGTACATTTGTTAAATATTATACCATGCTTATACTCTTAGTCAATCGGGCTCCCCTTGCGAAGCTGAAAGCTGTTGCTTTTCTTGACTAGTTAAGTATCCCTTTCGAGACGTTACACGGCTCGCGTTATTTGGTGGTGGCGTGGTGGGCAAGTAGAGCTAGAAGGTCCTTGCCATAAGTGTCGAGCTTGCTTTTACCAAAACCTTTGACGGCCAGGAGTTGCTGGGGCGAAGTTGGCCGGTGAGTAGCCAGAGCTTCAAGCGTGCTATCGTGAGCAACGATGTAGGCTGGCACACTGTCGGCTGCGGAGCGCTGACGGCGTCAGATTTTAAGACTATCTAACAGCATTTGATCAACTACTGTAGTTTCTGCTTTGGTTTTAACTTCGCTGGCTTCATCAAAATCGTCTGTTATTTTAGCTAGAGCGTTTGAGGCGCTGAGAAGTTGAGCGTCGAATTCGAAAATGTCTGGGTGCATCCTAAGCGCCATGGCGTTGATGCCACCCAGGTAGACGCCATCCAGCGACCGCACACGGCTTAGGGCCACATAGCCCATGCCCGGCGTAAAGCTGCGGCCTAAATCGATTTCGGCGCCGTCTAAGCTCATGCCCTGACTTTTATGAATGGTGATGGCCCAGGCCAAACGTAGTGGCAGCTGGCGGACTTCGGCGCGCACCCGACCGTCTTCGCTTAGGCTCCAGCTGTGCGGCTCAACGGTAAACGTTCGGTTTCCGCGTTGGAGTTTAACAAGCGGCCAGCCGCTACCTTTGCTAAAGCCCACCACCTGGCCGCGGCTGCCGTTTACGAAACCGGCGGCAAAATTATTGGCTACAAACATCACTTCGGCACCGATTTTAAGTTCCAGCTGCATGGGCGCTAACACACTTTTTGTTAGTTGCTCCACCTTGGCGGCCGCACCCTTAGTTTCCATTTCGTACACCTGCGTGTCGGCGTCAATCGCATCCAGATGACGCTGGTTAATAGCCTCAACATCGATGTTATGTGAATAAAGTTTAGTAAATGTGGTTCCGGCTGTCGGCTTTTGACGCAGCCGCTCGGTTAACATGGTTTCGTGTAGTTCATTAGTGTCACCGCGGCGCATAGCCACCAAAAGATCAAGCAGGCCATCCTGCTGCAGCCGGTGTTGTTCACTTAAATAACAGACTTTGAGGTTAAGTTCGGCCCAGGCCTGCGAGGTATGCGCAAAGTCTACCACTTCCTCGCCGCGTGTCACCGGCGGCAGCTGGAACAAATCGCCGACTAAAACAACCTGTAGCCCGCCAAACGGCTGATCGTTGCCACGCAATAGTTTGCAGACCTCGTTAACCAGGTCCAACCGCTTACCGTGCAACATCGAAACTTCATCAACCACCAAAATATCGGTACTGTTATAGCGTTTGATTAGTCGGTTGTTAGCGACCAAGCGTTCTTTATCAAAGCCACTTAAGTGATCGCGGATACCCAACCCGGACCACGAATGAATTGTTGTTCCACCAATATGCGTGGCCGCGATACCCGTGCTAGCCGTTACTGCCACCCTTTTACCCCGAGCTTCGGCTAGGCGCACAAACTGGTTCAGTACATAAGTTTTACCAGCGCCCGGCGGTCCGGTTAAAAAAACCGGCTCCCCCGAAAGCATCACCTGCAAAGCCTGCGCCTGTCTCATCACTCGATTGTAGCATCCGCCTTAGAGCGACTCAAAGTACAAGCAATACGGACTTTACCCTGTTTTTAGGAATTCGGATTGCTATCGGATACTTCCTGCTTGGCTTCGATAAATCTTATGACTTCGTCTTGGATGCTACTGTAAAAAGCCTTGTCCATAGCATGTGTCAGCAGGTCGCTTACCTTATCAGGTTTAACCCAGCGGGCTTCCGGGTTGTGGGGGTCAATCGGGTTCAAATCTGTTTCGGACGTTGTGTAAAGAAATATCGTTATGGTCTTTAATTCCGAGTAGTCGTCACCGCCATCTATACTAATCTTATTTCTATCATAAGTGCCAAGTTCTTTAATAAGCTCTACTTTTGTTATACCTGTCTCTTCTTCAATCTCCCGCAGGGCCGCAGTCTTTTCACCTTCACCTTCTTCTAATGTGCCTTTTGGTAAAGACCAAGAGGTACCATGCTGGCTAACAACCAGGACCTGCCCTTCGGGGTTAATGATTACACCGCCTGCACTACTGGTATGATTCATAATTACTTAACTTGTTAAGTATTCCCTCTTACTCTTCTAATGTCTTCTATGGCTTGAGCAGGATTATTTACATCCGCATGAATAATTTTCTCGGCAGCACCCCAACTTATTAACTCCTCAACTCCATCTATTGAGGTGTGTTGATCAGGATGTAGCGGTAGTACCCTACGATATTCACCATACTTTACTAATATCGGACCAATCCATGCTGCTATTTCTTCATTTGTCTGCAAACCTCTGGGCGACTCGATAATATCTAAATCAGGGTGTTGTCTTTCGAGTTCAGGTAAACACTCCTCCCCGATACGAGGCACTTGATGCACCCAAACCGTATCACCTGTCATATAGCTCAAGACATCTAAGACCCCAAAAGATCCGCGAGGTGAAACTACCCAGCGCTTTGTTATAGAAAGGATGTCGCCAAGGTGGAATTCCCTGATTCCCTCATTGTCTGGTCCTTTTACAAAGTCCTCAGGATTGTATTCTTGTTGGAAGCTCACTAATTTTAACTCTCTCTTGCTGGGTTGTGTCTCTATCTCTTAGAGTCACAGTATCATCACTTAACGTGTCAAAGTCAATGGTCACACAGTAAGGAGTGCCGATTTCGTCTTGGCGGCGGTAGCGTTTACCTATATTGCCGTTGTCGTCCCACATTACAGCGCCGATTTCTTTTTTAAGTGTTTCATAAACTTCTCGTGCCTTTTTTGTCAGCTCTGGTTTGTTTTTAAGTAGCGGAAAGACCGCTACTTTCACAGGCGCCAAATCTGCCGGAAGTTTTAG
>PFEG01000018.1 GCA_002793885.1 Candidatus Saccharibacteria bacterium CG10_big_fil_rev_8_21_14_0_10_47_8 | reverse complement strand
CGGTCGGCAGGCGGCAGGTCTGGCTCCACTTTTTTTAGGGCCCCTGCGGCATCTTGCACCGAATAGCCTAGAGCCACTAACCCCTGCAGGGCTTCGTCGTCAGGGTTAGCAAAGGTAGTCAAAAATCCGGTAGCATCCTCGCTGGCAATCAGGCCAACTTTATCCTTCAAATCTACCACCACGCGCTCTGCTACCCTCTTCCCTACCCCTGTAGCCTGAGAGATAAACTTTGTGTCGCCGGCCGCGATAGCCTGTCGGACGTGCTGAACACTAGCGATACTTAAGATAGCCAGTGCCATTTTTGGCCCTACACCGTTAACGCTCAGTAGCTGCTCAAACAACTGCTTGGTGTCTAGATTACGGAAACCAAACAGGTCGTGAGCGTTATCGCGGATATGTTCATACACGTAAAGTTTTGCCGGGTCGCCGGTTTTAAGCGCACCAAAATCCTCAAAACTTACCAGTAAGCCGTAACCTACCCCGGCACACTCAAGAACAATGGTGTCACCGATCTTCTCAGTTATCAACCCTTCCAACGTAGCAATCATCCCCCCATTATCCCACCTCCCCCCGATTTCCAAGGAGCCTCCTTGGAAATAAGGAGAGTATGCACTAATATATTGATTAATGCCTAGTCGAAATTTAGAAAAAATCTATGCCGCCGATAGTTTCTACCATATCTACAATAAAGGCCTGGATAAGTTACGACCTTTTGTTGAGACTGAGGATTATGCTGTTTTCTTGAACTTACTGAAGAGATACCTTAATGACCAACCCGTCAAAGACAATAAGGGGCGAGAGTACGAGTGGCTAAGTCCTAAAATAGAATTGCTGGCTTTTTGTATAATGCCTAGCCATTTTCACCTCCTTATTTATCAACACACTCCAGAAGCTATGACGAGACTCCTAAGAGGAGTAGGGACTTCATACACTGGCTACTTCAATAAAAAGTACAAACGGAGAGGGCCACTCTTTTTGGATCGGTTCAAAGCTTCTATGATTAATCAGGATGCTTATCTTGAGCATATTTCTCGTTATATTCACCTAAATCCACCAAATTACAGAAATTATGAGTGGTCTAGTCTGCCTTACTACCTAGGCAACAAACAAGCCGGTTGGGTAAAGCCTGGCCGAATCCTTGAGTTATTTGAAGATGATGACTATGCCAGTTTTGTTGCAGACTACGAGGGTAATAAGCGTATGCTAGATACTCTTAAAGAAGATCTTGCCGATCTGTGATATTCCAAGGAGCCTCCTTGGAAATAGGGAGCTCACGATCGGGTGGTCATGGCGTGAGTTATTGCGCAAGCCAGGGCATCGGCACAATCATCAGGGGTTGGCACCTCTTTTAGCCCCAAAATAACTCTTACCATTTCTTGCATTTGTTTTTTATCAGCCCGCCCGTAACCGGTTAAAGCCTGTTTTATCTGTAGCGGCGTATACTCAGCGATTTCCAGCCCGGCCAGTTTGCCGGATAACATCGCCACGCCCCTGGCGTGGCTAACACTCATGGCTGTAGTGACATTCTGGGCAAAAAATAGCTTTTCTATAGCCATTACGGTAGGTCTGGTTTTGCTGATAACGCTGGCCAGATGCCGGTAAATTTCTATCAACCGCCCATCCAGCAGCTGGTTTGCCGGTGTACGTATCACCCCACCGTCAACCAGAGTGGCCTTGCCGTCCGCTGCCGAGTCAATCACCCCAAACCCTAAAATCCCCGTGCCCGGATCAATCCCCAAAATACGGATCTTAGAGCTGGACATCTTCGCTGATATCAAAGTTGGTGTGGGTGGAGGTAACATCATCTAAATCTTCCAGTGCGTTCATAAGGTTGACCACTTTCCGGGCTGTTTCTTTATCTGATACCTCTAAGGTGTTATTTGACACAAAGGTCAACTCGGACTCGATAACTTCTACACCAGCTTCAGCAAGAGCAGCCCGCACTTTGGCAAGATCCGAAGGTGCTGTGTAAACCACTATCTCGCCCTCTTCTTCTACGGCATCTTCGGCTCCAGCATCCAACACCTGTAGGAGCAACTCTTCTCCAACACCTTTAACACGTACTACCCCCTTGCGGCTAAACTGGAAGGCCACGCTGCCCGGCTCGGCCATATTGCCACCGTTTTTAGTAAAAGCCAGCCGTACCTCTGGGTAGGTCCGGTTTTTATTATCAGTGGCGCACTCCACGATCACAGCCACGCCTCCGGGGCCATAGCCCTCATAAGTGACTTCTTCCAGCTGAGCAGCAGATTTGTCGGCAGCACGCTGGATTGAGCGCTCTATGTTGCTCATGGGCATATTGGCTGCCCGGGCCTTCTCTATAACCATAGCCAAAGAAGAGTTAGTATTTGGATCTGTGCCACCTCTAGCAGCTACCGCTAACTGATTACCTAGCTTGGTAAACAGCACACCACGTTTAGCATCGTTGGCGCCCTTTTGGCGTTTTATAGTTGACCATTTACTGTGACCACTCATCATACCTCCTCACCGCATTTGCCTGTTGGCAGGCATAGCCAGCCATGCCGCCAATGCTCTTGGCGTGCTGCGTTGTTACTAGCTTGCGGTATTCACTCATCGTATACCTCCATACGATTCGTTCCATTCCTCAACTGTGCCTAGCAGCACACCTAAGTGAGGAACTATGACTTAACAGGGGTATTATAGCACATATAACATCTCATTAACAGAGGTGTTACAGATACAAGTCATTGACTTTTTATACTGTTTATGTTTAAATGGTACGGTTTGATTGGTGGGAACTCAAGGTGTTTCACCGATTGATGTACCTCGCTCCCTTCACCCTGAAGGTTGAGCACGAATCGGAAGGAAATTCGGTTGATAAAGTCAAGGCTCGCAAGCCTCGCGCTTGCATTGGCAGTCGCTCCTGCACTAGGAAACGGCAAGTCGCCGCAGCCGGTGACGGTGATCAACTTCAGCCCACCCGCCGACGGTTTCATTGTCGGCAAGCCGGCTCTCGTCTACGTGACGACTATCGCGCCCACGCTCGGCACGCTTCATGTCCATGTGCCTGAAGGAGTCTCCCTCAGGAGGCCGGCAAACTGCAAGCTGGTCAAGCAGGACCTGCTATGCAGGGTCAGACGGAGGAGCTATACCGAATGGAAGGTGTGGACCACCATCGACGAGATCCGTACTCCTGTCATCCGCATGGTGGCGTCAATTACGCCTCCGCTGAGCGCCGGGGTCATGTTGGGCAAGAACAGCTTCACCCTTCGATGGGCCCAGCTCTACTGAACTTCCTCCTCACTGCCAGTGCCTTCCAGAGGGAAGGCACTGGCAGTAACACTATCATTAAAATAAAGTAAGCCGCCAGCGGGCGGTTTTTTATTACTAGAACATACAATTATCTCTTATGTTTTATTGACTTTATTGCAATAATATGATAGTATAGAAACAACCGTGAGGGGTGGAGTAAAGCCGCCTTGCGGCGCACCCCCTACAATCAGCTCACATTCCTTAGTTCACAACAATTGCGGACCTTACTGCATGAGGTGATCTGAATGACCCGCAACATCCGCAGGATTTTGATCACGACTGCCGTGGCCGGTTCGGCCATGGCCATCGCGTCTGCCCCGCTCTCGGCCAACGACGGCGTCGTCGACGCCGGCTGCACACCGAACACCGACCAGACCGCCCAGCCGGGCGGAACGGTGTTCATGACCAGCGGCGTCGTCCAGGCGCCCCGCGGCACGAGCATGACCATCACGGTCCGCGGCGTCGCGTTCGGCAAGGACGGGGTCGTGATCGACGGCCGCCAGTACTCGCCCGGCGAGGAGGTGGTTCCCACGACCACTCTCACCCTCAAGCCGGGCGAGCAGTTCGTCTGGACCCAGCCCTACATGCAGCGCGCGCAGGGCCGCATGTACGCCGAGCTCGTCGCGGCGACCGTGCGCTACCCCAACGGGAAGATCGAGTGGCGGCTGCCCAAGCCACTGCAGCTCAGCACCTCGCTGGGCTGCGTCACGGTCACCAACACGGTGACCAACACGGTGTCGGGACCGACGATCTACGTGCAGGTTCCCGGCCCCGAGCGGGTCGTGTACCGCACCAAGGTCGTGAGGCACGTCATCATCAAGAAGGGCAAGACCAGGGTTGTGATCAGGCGCATCGTCGTCCGGGTGCCCAGGAGTGCCCCGACCACCACGTAGACGATGAGTCGACGACTTCTTGTCATCGGCGCACTCGCTGCGTTGGCGATGCTGGTTCTGGTGGGGGCCGCCTCGGCGGCCCCCACTGGCTGGACCCTGAAGAGCGATGTCCTCGGCATTAATGTCGACGTACAAAGCTCCTCAGAACTGCCCGACCTGGCGAACGGACCCGGTTTCTACACCGGAATCCCCACTCGCCCGGGCATGGGTGTGACTGTGGCCATCGCTGGCCATCGAACCACTCACGGCGCCTGGTTCAATAAGATCGACTTGTTCCGCAAAGGCAACTCGGTCTACATGACCAGTCCCCAGGGCAGGGTCTTCCGCTACCGTTTCATCAGGTCACGCGTTGTTCGCGAGAATGACGTGAACGGGATCCTCCGCGATCTGAACGAGGACAAGCTGGTGTTTTCAGCCTGTACCCCGAAGGGTCAGCGGACGCACCGCTACGTGGCGGAGTTCATCCCTGAATCCAAGTGGGAAGAGCTTCACCAGAAAAGGAGGTGAAGGAAGTAAGGAATCTCGTTCGGATGACGATCTGAATGGGTAAACTCTATGTCGCTGACGAGCGACAAGCGGTCGCTGACACCGCGCTCTCCCGAGAGGGATCGAGCAAGTTCAGGCGGGGCCCTTCGGGGCCCCGTTTTTCTTTGGAAAACATCCATCCAGAAAAGGTGGTTTTTTATTACTTAGATATTCCAAGAATAGATACGGCTGGAAGTTTATGATTTTTCCTTCGTATATGAATACTGACAACCAGTACTAAAAATAAAACTAAAGCATATAGAATCAACATTTGGACAACGCTAATCGAGCCGTTAATGGCAGCATGCGGCAGCTGGCTCAAAAGCCGTACAATATCGAGCATATAGGTCAGCAAAATCTTGGCAGGCCAGGCAAACCATCCGGCAAGTGGAGTCAACCACGTACCGGCAGCAGCAGCAATTGCTCCAAGCAGCATGGCAAACGGCACCATCGGCACTACAATTACATTGGCCAGAAGCGCAACCAGCGACAGTTTGCCAAAAGTCATCATAATTAGCGGCAAAGTCATAATCTCTGCCGATAGAGTTT
Source organism: Candidatus Saccharibacteria bacterium CG10_big_fil_rev_8_21_14_0_10_47_8 (assembly GCA_002793885.1). Lineage (GTDB taxonomy): Bacteria > Patescibacteriota > Saccharimonadia > Saccharimonadales > UBA10212 > 21-14-0-10-47-8-A. The sequence continues at coordinate 7,548 of PFEG01000018.1, read as the reverse complement.
CTATTAAAACCATGGTAAGCATTTTGGGCCGCCCTTTGAATAATCTGGCTGCTATAAGCGGTGCTATAACCAGTACGCCAAAGAATGCCAGGAACGACAAATACCAACCCAGATCCCCCCATACATAAAACGGATTAACCAGCCCGGTAACAGCCGCGGCAAACAGTATCAGTAAGATCGGTTTGATGTGACGGCCGTAAAACCACGCCCACAAACTAAGAATCGACACAAAAGCCGCCCGGACAATCGAGGCGCTAAAACCCGTAATCAGTACAAAAAGCCCTATTAGAACCAACGAAATCACCAACCTTTGATATTTGGAGCGGAGTTTTACCCGCTGTGTTGCCCGTACTAAAATAGTCAGGTTATAACCGGATACCGCCACAATATGTACCAGCCCAACCGTAGTCAGGGCCGTCAAAATATCCGTGGGCAAGGTGCTGCGTTGGCCTATCAACAAGCCCAAGCCAAAGGAGGCCAGAGGTTCTGGCAGAGCGTTTTGCATACCGGCATTAAAATTACGGGTTAACTTGTTGATCCAGTTGGTGCTTACACCGACTTTCTGTAGTTGCGCGTAGGCTATCCTGGCCTGATTGGAGCCCCGCATCGGATACAACTTGCCACTTACTTGTACGATATCCCCGCGGTAAACCATCTTTTCACCGAAGCCACTAATTTTGAAATTGCCAGCCAAGGGTTTGTTGTAATTTTGGAAGGAGCCTCCTTGTAAAAGTTGGACGCGGTTGGCTGTAAATTCTATCTGTGCTTTATTGCCGTAAATGGAATCCGTTGTAGCGGTAGCCTGAATTGTTACTTTGTACCCGCTTAGCGCTTTAAGGTCGTTAGCTTTTTGCATAAATCCACTGCCGCGCCATAGTCCAACACCCAGCCCAAGAACGATAACCAAAAGCAAGCTAGCAAGGTTTTTAGTTCTCAAAATTGCTAGCAGCGGAGCAAATACCAGCCACCAGATTGCAGGCTGGATATTTACTTTTCTAGATAATCCCAACCCCAGCAGCACCGATAAGCAGCCCACCGTGATCAACGTAGTCCGCCTGTACTTCTTCACTAGCCTCATGATGTCATAACAGAGACAAAAAATTAATTGCTTATGCTACAAGGATTATCCTTGTAGCAACTTCCCGCCTTAAGCGGCCGACACAACACTTGAAAGACGAGATTAATTGCTTACGGTTGACTTTTTCACTTAAAAACAGATAATGTAAGGTGTTAATTTGCCTCGTCCCTCGTTTTGGCCTTTCGCAGTTAACCAAGTTTGTAAACCAATCCCGATATATCGGGATGTTTGCGAACTTGAGAGAAGGAAGCGACTAGAGCAACTAGAGATTGAAGCATAATAAAATAATCTATTTTCTTATGCAGAAGCTGACCGTCGGTTCCGACGAGGGCCCATAGCTCAGCTGGTTAGAGCAGTAGCCTTTTAAGCTACGTGTCGTGGGTTCGAGTCCCACTGGGCCCTCCATCACGCTCGTGTATGAACAGGGGTAAGTTGGTTCCTGTTTTTGTTATGATTAGGTTATGAAAAAGTTTACTACCACCAACGCTGGTCGTAAGGAATACTATAATACTGGGTATTTATTACATTCTGTACATAATCCAGTTGATATTGGCTGGCGCCAATTTTAGTTAAAGCATCGTACTGAGCATTTAAGCAACTTACTTCCGCGCTCTCTCCAATCCAAACGTCATTAGGGACTGGTTGGCCGGGGTGGGATGCCAGATAATCATTGTATAGCTTGGAGTGGCCAGCATCATGGGCAATAGTCCCGGCATACCATACGGTACCGCCATTCCTTGTAGCATCACCTACCACATACCTTGTGGGACTTTCGTAAGCATAGATACCCGAACCGGATGGCACGCACTCAATAATACCTATGTACTTAACGACGGTACTGTAATGGACGGCGGCTTTTTGACTAAGCAACTGGAGAGCTTCCAGGGTTGATGATTGGCAAGCGGCGTCCCCCCTAATATGGATTGAAGTGGTAAAAGGAGGAGCCGGATTTGGCGATGGAACAATAGTTTTTGTTTTTGGGGTGGCTGCTTTTGCACTGGATTGAGGTGCAGAAGGAGTCGTAGGTTGTGGTGGCGCAGCGATCTTCCTAGATGCTTCTGTCTTGGTACTGATATCTCTATAAAGCTGTGTGACTTGAGAATAGGTCGGGAAGTCTTTGCCAATACGGTCAAGTTTTGAAGAAGCTTCGCTAAGTTTTCCGGCGACCACCAGGTCTTTGGCCTCATTCAAGTAACCCTTGTAGGCAGTCCAGTTTTTATTCTGAACCTTTGTTTTTTTAATCTCTGGCTTGACGCCACCCAATGCATAATATTTATCGGCCTTAGACAGAAGATTATCCGCTTCAGCGTATTTGCCAAGTCCTATATCGTTTTTTGCGAGTTTAAGATAGTTTTTGGCTTGGGCGGTCTGATAGAACAATTCACCAGCCAATAGGCCGATGATTACTACAACGGAGACAGCGCCGATTATCAATTTCCATTTAGGACTGGAAGATTTACTTGATAGTGCTGTATAGCTTTTCGGGCTGGGTGCAGTGGCTATCGATTGGCTAATCACAGGAGAGGAAGCTAAGGTGTTTAAATAATTTATGTTTCCGCAGTTGGGGCAAACAAAAGCACCATTGGCTGTTTCACCCAGAGGCTGATTGCAAAATTTACAGTTCATTTTTTATTTTAAAATTATAAAAGTCAGTATACCATTGGTACCCCAGTTAGTACATTTTGATATGGTAAGTTTATGGCTTTCTAGGGCTTAGTGCCGTGGCTGCAATGTAAACCAACGGATTATCCTGCAATTTAGTTACAATAGTTAACACTATGGCCCTCCAAGCATAAGCGTTTTTAATAGGGGCCGAGAGACCTCATCTGTTAGGATATAAATATGCCGAAGAATATGTATATAACAATAACATCGAGCCAAGTTAAGCCCAGCCAAGTGCAAGAAGTTGAGAACTTTCTTAAAGATTTCTTACCTCGCTTCAGACGACAGCCTGGTATTGTCTCAATTTACTATTACCACAGGCCAGCAATGGACGATGAGTCCACAATCGTTATTTGGGACAACCAAGCTTCTTTAAAAGCCTACAGAGAAAGTGATTTGATTAAGGAAGCAATTGCTTTTGAACAAAAACACCAGCTTAAATCCACTCGTGAAGCTTATCCCCTCATTTACGTTTCAGATACACAATAGTTTTAATTTTCTCCACTATGTGCAGCTACCTCAGCAATATAAAAAGACTGATTACTCTGAATTGCGGTTGCTACAGCCTTAACGATGGCCCTCCAAATAAAATAACTCTCTTGATGTGGGTTATTTTTTGATTGAAAACCTAGTGCTTTTTGTGTTTGGAATGTTTAAGGCCGCCGAACCAAATCAAAAACAAGCTACAAAGCGCACCAACTCCAACCACGCTGGCCTGGACTTTTTGCAGATTAATCCAAATATCGGAGGCCGAAAAACTAGTTTGCATCGTATTACTCAACAGTGGTATAGCTGCTAAAGCTAACAGTCCGCCAGTACATAATGCAGCCACCGCTTGAAAATAGTATTTAGAACGTTTGGCTACGCTTTTACGAGTTAATAGCAGTGTAACCGCTAAAGGAATTATCAATAGTACTAGCTCAACCGCGCTGGTACTATATGGCCCCAGCCCAATTTGTTTGATAAGGCTGCTTATATCATTCCCGCCGTATGTAACCACTACAGAGCCAGCACTTAACGCCAAAAAACCCAGGGCAGCGTTACTTTTTAGAACTAAAGAGACGAGCAAAGGTCCAAGAGTTAAGGCTGCCAATAATACATCGGTCATTATGTTAGCAATTTTAACATAAGCTACTTCTATCACTTTTATCTAAAGGGGATATCAATGCCTTCTTTTTCGAATAAGTAAATATTCCTACTTTGGACAGCCAAAGTAGCAAAGCTGCTGGGCGCGTCATCAACTTGATGTAGCTGTCGCTCAAAAACAAGCTTGCTAAAGAACTCCTCGTAAATATGCTCCCAGCATATTTAGCTCGTCGGACATGCTTTAGCAACCAAGTACGCTTCTTTTTGACAACACCTGCTCAGGTTGACTCCTTATGCCCAGACTCTAAACACAGTTGAAGCCGTAAGTACCATAGTCTAAAAGTTAGAAATCTACTGGGGTGCCAGTAGTGAGGCCTAAGGTGTTGGCACGGCCGGCTTGCAGTTCCAATACGTATTGGGCAAATTTTTCTTTGTTAATAAAGCGGTCCGGATAAGTGGAAGGTTCGACCTTCTTTTCCAGTCCTACTACCTTGTGGTTAGTGTCTATCCAGGCAATATCTATCGGGAATTTCATGTTCTTCATCCAGATGGCATATTGGCCGGGTCTTGCAAAGCTAAACAGCATGGCGTGATTGCTGCCAATACAGTCCCGGCCGCCTAAGCCAATCTGTTGCTGCGAGGGGGTTTTAGCATCTTCGGCCTTGATTTGGTGTTTACCAATACGAACTATTTTATCTGTCCGATACGTGCCCGAGCAGCCATCCACATTTTCGTGCTTGCTAAAAACGACAACCGCACTAATAGCAGCCAGTACTACAACCGCCAGCAAAAGGGGAAGATTTTTCTTAATCTTAGGCGCCAACCCGGTCCTTACGATGCCTCTGCTTGGCATTTACCTCAACATATTCGATTATCTTGGTGGCTACATCCCGTTTAGTAATAATTTCCGGGGTTTTTAGACTGCCGGATGAGTTAACTTCAAGCACTAATGGGCCACGATTACTGCGCATCATATCCACTGCGCAAATGGGCAAACCCATTGCCTTTGCAGCCTTTATGGCAGTTTTTTCCTCTTGTTCTGTCAACTTAACCATTTTTCCAACTCCACCTTGATGGACATTGGAACGAAAATCATCATCTAAATTTTGGCGCTTGATACTTGCCACTACGCGCCCACCAACCACTAGAGCGCGGATATCAGAGCCCGCCGACTCTTCAACATATTCTTGTACCAAAAAGTTTACGCCCTCCACATAAAATGCCTGCATTACAGCTTTGGCCGCCTTTCGAGTCTCCGCCAACACTACCCCTGCTCCATGTGTACCTCTGGCTACTTTAATTATGACCGGTGCACCCCCGGCTAGCTCCAGCACTTCTTCAAAGTCAGCAGTCTCTCTGGCAAAAACGGTTTTTGGTACACCCACTCCCACTTTAGCTAATAACTGATAAGCACGAAGTTTATCACGAGAACGAACGATAGCTATAGAACTAGCAGTAGTATAAACACCTTGCATTTCAAATTGTCTTACTACAGCCGAACCATACATTGTGTAGCTTTGTGCGATACGTGGTATAACCGCATCTACTCCATCTAACTTTTCACCCTTGTAATAAACTACCGGGTTACCTTTTTCTACTGTCAAATAACACTTGGCATAGTTAACCACCCTAACCTCATGCCCTTTGGCTAGTGCTACTTCTTTTAAACGTCTTGTGGTGTAATTGGCCACTCCTTTGGACAAAATTACTATATTCATGTCTTAAGCTTCCTAACGATTTAGTGCAGAATCAATAAAATTTGCTACAGCTTTTTTTCTTTCTTCAAAGAATGGTCCTGACTTGAGCTGCGGTGCACTATTTACCTCAAGTATAAACCACTCGTTGGACCTTGTATCCTGAATAAGATCTACTCCGGCCACTTGCCGGTTCATAATTACTGATGATCGAACAGATAAATCATGAATTTGTGGAGCTAGCTTGTTGAGTTTAAGCATTTTAACGTTATTTGAATAGGGTCGTTTATTGAGGTGCTGCTTACGGCTCTCTTCCCTTTTAAGGGGTGACCGATGAAGAGCCAACGCTACGTCTCTATCAAAAACGATAGTTCTAACAAAACCGTTATTTGGAATATACTGCTGGACTACATATATGTCGTTTTTATCCGCTTTCTTTAAAACTTGCTTTAACTCTTTAGCGTCATGGATTAAGTAGTTTTTGCGGCCACGGTCAGATTCAATTTCTTTACATACTAACGGCCATCCAATTTCGTCACCTATTTTGTCAGCATGTTTAATAATGTATTCAGTAGATGCACAAAAAGTATTTGGAACCGGAATATTATGAAGCGCTAGCCTCATATATTCGGATAATTTATCGTAGGACAAATGCGTAAGTAGTTCTTGATCAATAATCTTGACACCTCGAAACTGTAAGTATTGAGCAACTGATATAGCTAGTGGATAATCCCTCTTGTGAGATTTAAAGTATACAAGGTCAAATTCGCCGACCTCCTTATTGGTTTTTGTCTCAGCTACTTTAACCAGACCAGGCTTGATAGAGAATATTAAGTCTTTATAGTCACGTACTGTGTAATGAGTTCTTAGCTTTGATAAATCCTCGACCTCCCTAAAAAATTTATCGAATTCCTGGGCTTCACTAGCTAAAACCAACACCTCGCCGAATGATGCATTACCTTTGGTTTTACGCTGGCTAACGTCTACTATAAATTTACTCCGTAAGATGTTACGACCTATCAAAACCGGATATGTCATACCAGACCGATCTGCGAGCGTAAACCAAGATCGTACTTTATGATCTCCGATACAAACAGATAAACGAATCTTGTATCGAAACTCACTGTGACCAAAGGAGTTTTTTACCGAGGAAGTCCGGAAATTCGTGGTCTTTATAACTTCTCCGGTGTAAAAGGCGTTGCCTGGAGCGAATAATTTGCAACTTAAGGTACCTTTTCTAAACTTAACATCACTAGCCCAAATAGCTGAAAAAATAGCCCCTGTATCAACACGCGCGGGCACTCCTTTGACGTCTTGGTCTACCAAGTCAACGAACTCAACCGAACCAATTACCTCAATTGTAGAGCTATTACGTTGAACCATAAAAGTATCTTTCAGTTATACTAATTATTTCCAATATTTTAACATTTTTTAGCAAAAATGTCCACCATTTTCTACTATTGTCGCTTACTCATTATCCTGCAGTACCGGCAGGATTCCAAACGCCTTTAGCCTCTTCCAGAAGAGTGAGTTTAACTACTTTTTCCAGCAGCTTGTACCCTAAAGCAATTCCGATAATGCGGGACTTTTTGTCTTTTTGGCTGGTTTCCGGCGATGTGACTCGCAGCAGATCAGTTAGTTCTATCTGCATCGAAGGTGCGTGGCGTCCTATCTGCCGCAGATAGTCCCGGCTGAAATTAATGGTCATGTTCGGTTTGATCCCTGCTAACTGACTGAGTTTAGGGGTTCCGTCTTCAAGGCGTTTCAACTCCGTACTACCGGGCTTTTGAATGTAGGCCGGTTGGTCATTGCTGATAACCACGTAAAGTCCCAGGTCATTACGGGCTGCTAGGACTATTCTACGGGCAAAGTCCCGCATTGCTTCTGAGGGTTTGCGGCCAAGTCCGAGACAAGCATGTATCTCTACACTATCATCAGGGTGGACGAACATACCGGGATTTTTACCGTGTATCGACAAAAAGCCGGCCGCGGTTACCAGCTCCTGACGTAGCAGGGATTTAAGCGGAT
>PFEG01000022.1:996-14059 GCA_002793885.1 Candidatus Saccharibacteria bacterium CG10_big_fil_rev_8_21_14_0_10_47_8 | reverse complement strand
GAGCTTTTGCTTAATTTGTTTGTCTGTTAGTTTTGGCATGGTATTTGTTTTAACTTACTGGCTACATTTTAACATGTGGGTAGTGAGCAGTTACTTACCCTCGGCGAATTGTATGTGATACAAACCGATGGCTGCAGCAACCGTTACGTTAAATGATTCCTTAGCGCCAAACATTGGTATCTGAAGGCGGACGTCACAGCTGTCTAATACGGATTGATCCAAGCCATTAATTTCGTTGCCGACTAAAAGAGCTATTTTCAGTGGCGGATCATACACGGCAAGATTTACGGAATCCGGGGTTTGTTCCAGCGCCGCGATGGTATAACCATCAGATCTGAGCTGGGTAACTACTGTCGTTATGTCTGTCTCATGGCTCCAGTCCAGAGTATTTTCGGCGCCTAGGGCGGTTTTATGGATTTGACGGGTTAATTTTGCCCGGATGTGCGGTAACCTTTTGTCTTTCGGAGGTTCGGGGTAAGGGCTATATCCGGTTAAATACAGATGTTTGACCCCAAAACCTTCGGCAGTTCTCATCAGACTACCGATATTGTGGCATGACCTCACGTCGTGAGCTATTAGAACTACTCGGCGTGTTTTCATAGCACTAATATAACAGCCTAATAGCTTTAAGAGCGCCTCGCAAGGATAAAGGTAATGCTTTATACTGTAAAATATATGTCTCAGGACGCTCGTAGGGACGAAGAAGTAACAACCCAACGCCGGGCCGGTGTATTGGGTATGACCTATGTGGACACTAGTACGTTACAAAAACAACTTTTCAAAGATGTCTTGCCTTTATCCGAACTATACAGCTTAAAGGTCGTGCCGCTGACAGCTGACAATCATTATATTCATTTCGGAGTCACTACCCGAACTTCACAGCAAACAATCAATAACCTTAGAGCCCGCTTTTCAGACCAAAGGCTAGATTTTTCAATTATCTCAGACACTGGTTACGGCGACTACATGAAACTCTACGATCCCCCTAAGCAGGTGACTTATCAAGATATCGGCCTGGTGGTCGGCGAGAGCGAGAGCGAAAAAATGGTAACGGCTGTCAGCGCCACACTAAACCAGGTCCGGGCCGACGACATGTTGGCCTATCTGGTGCAGCAGGCTTACAAACTAAAAGCCAGCGATATTCATATGGAATGCCAGCGTGACGATGTGCGTATCCGGTTTCGCGTAGATGGTGTCTTACACCCCGTAGCGTTTATCAGCCAAGACAAATACCATCACCTGGTGGCTGCTGTGGCCAGTTCCGCCAACGTTTCCACTAGTGCTGATGATGCCCAGACTGGCCACATAAGCCGTAGCTACAAGTTGGCTACCGGCGAAGACGTTGTACTAAATTTGCGTATCGAAACCGTGCCGACCGTTTACGGTATGGATGTCGTTATGCGGCTTTTTAATTTAAGGCTGGAACTGTTCAAATTGGAAAATCTTGGCTTATCCACCCAAGAGTTTGAAGTAGTAGGCGACGTCATAAAGCACCCTACCGGCATGGTCTTAATCGTCGGGCCTACCGGTTCGGGAAAAACAACCACCCTATACTCGCTGATTAACACCTTAAATACGCCGGAACGAAAAATCATTACCTTGGAAGATCCGGTGGAGTATAACATGGCCGGCGTTGTTCAAATCCCAGTCGCTGGTGATCTAAAAACCCAGAATTTCGCCGAAAGATTGCGGGCTGTTCTGCGCCTGGATCCCGATGTAGTGATGGTCGGAGAAATCCGCGACCAAGATACGGCCAAAACGGCCCTGCAAGGCGCGCTTACCGGCCATTTGGTGCTTAGTACCTTCCATGCCAGCAACGCGGCGGCGGCCTTAACGCGCATGCTTGATTTAGTCGGCATCAACCCCTTGTTCGCCAGCGCCATGCATCTGATTATGGCCCAAAGGCTGGTGCGCCGCTTAGACGATACCACCAAGCAGGGCTATAAGCCGGATGATGCGCTAAAAGCGCAACTACAGCTAGTCATAGATAGTCTGCCGCCATCTATTCAGAAACCCGATCTTAACCAAGTGACACTATACAAGCCGGGTAGTTCTGATAAAAACCCCTTTGGTTACACCGGCCAGGTCGCTCTCCGCGAACAGCTGATTATGACACCGGGCGTCCAGCAGCTACTACGCTTACCACCCAATCAAATCACCACCGAGATTCTACAGGCCAAAGCCGTCCAAGAGGGCATGCGCACCATACTCCAGGACGGTGTGCTAAAAGCTTTCCAGGGGCTTACCACCCTGGAAGAGGTATATAGGGTCGTAGGCTAACCCCTACCGGTTGTATTGCGTCACAGGGGTTTTTGGTGTAATATTTACTTGATTCGTATGGAAAGTGTTATTAGAAAAATCGAGAACAAGTACCGCAAGAGCACCGTTATTGATATAAAAAGCGGTGACAATGTTCGTGTACACCAAAAAATCGTAGAAGGCGGCAAAGAGCGCGTCCAGATTTTTGAGGGGTTAGTTATCCGCATTAACCGCAAAAACAGTTTGAGCAGCAGTTTCACGGTTCGTCGAATTGCTAGCGGCGTAGGCGTAGAAAAAACCTATCTGATACATTCTCCAAACATTCTTAAAATCGAGGTTACCAAGCGCAGCCGGGTACGCCGTAACTACCTAAGTTATATGCGCGAACGTACCGGTAAGCGGGCCCGCCTAACTGGTGTAGACTTTGATAAAAACGCCGTAAATGAAGTCCGTGATGAGGTTGCCGAAGCCGAGGAAGCCAAAATTCATGAAGAACAAGCCGAATTTCACGAAGCCGCCGAAGCCAAAAAAGAGTCCAAGCAGGCAAAACAAGAAGCCAAAGCCGAAGCTGCCATTGCCGAGCACGAAGCCAAAGCCGAATCCGAAAAAGCCCAGTAGTTAAACACTAGACCCTACCGCTCAAAACCTATAACCTAATAAATATGATAGGGATTGATGAGGTCGGGCGTGGCGCTTGGGCCGGGCCGTTATTAGTAGTTGCCGCCCGCCAGATGGGTAAACTCCCAGACGGTTTGACTGATTCTAAGTTGTTATCTAAAACTCAAAGAGAGCAGCTGCAAGCTAAACTCCTAAAAAATTGCGTCTTAGGCGAAGGCTGGGTAACTGCCGAAGAAATTGATCGGTTAAAACTATCCCAGGCGCTAAGACTAGGTATAAGTAGAGCGCTAAAAGCTCTTAATGCGTTACCGGTCGAAGAAATTGTCCTGGATGGCTCCTCGAATTACGTTGATGCTAAATATATAAACGCCAGATGCCAGGTAAAAGCCGATGCGCTTGTTCCGATAGTTTCAGCTGCTAGTATTCACGCCAAAATTACTAGAGATAAATTTATGCGCGCTCTCGCTAAGCAACACCCAAAATATGGTTTTGAAACGCATGTAGGTTACGGTACTAAAGCGCATATCGAGGCATTGATTCAAAACGGTGTACTGTCTGGTATCCACCGTCTGAGTTTTAAGCCGGTAGACTTACTGGCCGGAGTGGTAGTATGAAAACCACGGCTCGTGGTAACCAGGCGGAAACAGCCGTGGCCCAGCAGTTGGCACACGAAGGCTATGAGATAATCGCTCAAAATTGGAAAACCAGCAGATGCGAAATCGACGTAGTGGCCCGTAAGCGCGGCATTGTTTACTTTGTGGAAGTTAAGTATCGAGGCTCAATGGCCCAAGGCACAGGCTTAGATTACATAACTCCAAGTAAACTCCGACGGTTGCACTTTTCAGCCCGGGTCTGGAACCAGCATCACGGCTGGGAGGGCGATTGGAGAATTTTGGCCGCTGCTGTTACAACCGATGGCCAAGATTACATTGTTCAAGAGATTATTGAGCTAGAGTAAAGCCTTTTTGGTGCGAGCGGCAAGCTCAGTCATTAGTTTTTCCTCAAACGGCGAGCGTAAGTTGGCGTCGTCAATGGCTTGCAAAAAACTTTTTGTGCCGCCAATTTTGCAAAGCTCCAGATAGGTACGCATAGTTTTAGGGTGATCTTTTTCGGCCAAGAGGGCAAACTGCATGGCTACAATCTCAGCCAGTGCGTAGTCAATATAGTAAAACGGCACCACGAAAATATGACGTTGCGCGTACCAGCGGATCTTGGCATACTGCTCAAGTCCCGAAAAATCAACCCCCGGCAGGTATTTGGCATATAACTTAGCCCACATATCATCGCGAGCTTTGGCTGATGCTTTAGGGTTTTCGTAAACCCAATGCTGGAATTCGTCTACCACGCAAACGTAGCAGATGGTGTATAGCGAATCTACCCACTTGTTCTTGGCGAATCTTTCAGCGTTAGCCGCACTAAAGAACTCGTCCATATACGGCAACGACAAAAACTCCATGCCCATAGAATATATTTCAGCCAGCTCGCTGCTGCCGTGACGCAAGTCTATAGCCTCAATATGCTGGCTTTCCCAAAGTTGAAAGGCGTGCCCCATCTCATGGGTCAGTATTCGTACGTCCTCAGCATCGCCGGTTGAGTTACAAAAAACCAGGACCTTTTGCTCATCAGAAAAATCGGTACAGTATGCGCCAGCCTGTTTGTTGGGTCTGTTCTCCAGATCTATCAGCTGTTGGCGTCGCATATTCTCAAAGTGTTCGGTCAGCACAGGAGATAATTTTTTAAATACCCGGCCAGCACTATCCAGCTGCCTCTCAACCGGCGCGCAGCCCATAGGCAAGTAGCTGGCTGGGTCAAACATGACATCCCAGGGCCTCAATGTTGGTTGGCCAAGATTTTTAGCTCGAGCATCAAATACCCGGGTGAGGACCGGCACAAGATGCTTTAAAACTAGCCGATGGAACTCGCGGACATTCTCTATCCCATAACCCATGCGGCTTTGGTTGAGATAGGCCAGTGGCACGTAGTTTTTAAATTTTAGGTTACGTCCCATCTGGTCGCGCAACAAAACCATTTGCGAGTAAATATCTGCCAACTGTTTATGGTGGTCCAGGAACCACTTGCCACTGGCAAGGTAGGCTGCTTTACGCAAGTCGCCGTCTGGCGAAAAGCCCAACGAGCGGACTTTGGATAGATTCATTTTCTCACCGCTTACCTCGACCGTGGCGTTGGCTATAATTTTTTCGTATTTTGCACTCAGATTACCGGTTTTTATTCCAAGCGTCGTATTAACCGGATCCATGGGCTTAAGCCACAGTTTGTACTTCTCAAGCAGTATTGGACCATAGCGCTCACCAACAGCTTCGCGGTGTTTACTGGCTAGCAATGCCAACGTCAGCTCATGCTCTGGCTTATCAGTAACTGGACTGATTTTCTCTCTTATGTAGCGCTCGGCAGCCTCTAGCTTTTTGTCACTCATGTCTTTGCTGTAGACGTAGCTAATCCTGCCGGCTTCGCTGCCAATGTATGAGCTTAAAGCGTTCCAGTCAGCAAACAAGGCTATCCAGGCATCCGATTTTGCGGACTTTTCGGCATCTGTTAGCTGGGCAAGTAACTTGTAATATTCTTTTTTAGCGAATGCCGCCGTAAGTTTTTTGGGACGGTCGGGATAGTGAATAAATTTAGCCATAGGTATTTAGATTACATCAAAATCGGTTAATGTGTCAGGCTCGTCGATAGAAGGGAATAATTGCCGCAGTGGAATGTCTTTGTTGGTTTTCGGCGGAGGTCCTAGGTGCGTAAAGTCAATCACTAGCTCGTATTCACCCCCGTACATCGGACTAGCAGTATGTATGCGAACTTCTTCGAAGCCTCGGTGGTGATTGATTCGGAGCGGTTCATATTCAATCTGACCTTTTTTGTTTTGGTAGGTAATTTTGGCAGAATTTACCTTTAAGCCTTTTTGATGAAAGACCAGGCGTTTGCTGGGCGGGCCGATTTTCTTGCCGATTATTTTAATCTGACCGGTGGTTTTATCGTTAATTTCTATGGTTTTTAATTCGTAGCTCTCAACAATAAACTTAGACGATAATTTCCGGGCTTTTTTAGTCATACTCTATAGAGTTTAACAGCAACCAACAGTCTTTTAAGCGCCATCTTATATCAAAAACTTGCTTTGAGGAGCCAACTTTAGTATAATTGCTCTCAGTTATCCGGCCGACGTGGTCGGATTTTTTCATGCCTCAGGGCACTTAATATTTTACATTAGATACTTACCAATAATTTATCATTTAACATTTCCCAGGTCTGAAAAAGTGAAAATTGGAAAATAAATGTAAATTTGTTAATTGAAAAATAAAAAATTTGCTACTGAAAGGAGCAACACATGGAAATGGATTTTAAACAACTAGCAGCTGCCATAAGGGTAATTGCTGAAGAGAAAAATCTGCCGGAAGAGCAGGTACAGGAAATCGTAGAACAAGCTTTGGCCGCGGCTTGGCGCCGTGATTTCGGCGAGCGCGAACAGGATGTGCGCGTTATCATGAACTTAAATACTGGTGAGGTGACGGCTTTTGTTACCAAAGATATCGTAGAAGAGGTAGAGGACCCCCGTTCTCAAATCAGTGTTAAAGAAGCTGGCGTGATGCGCAAAAACGCCAAAGTTGGCGAAACTGTAGAGGTCGTTCAAAAAGTGGAAGATTTTGGCCGGGTAGCTGCTCAAACAGCCAAACAAGTTGTTCTGCAGCGTCTGCGCGAAGCCGAGCGAGAAATCGTGCTGGCCGAATACGAAGACAAGATCGGCGGGCTGGTTAACGGCGTAATTAGCCGGGTAGAAGGGCGAGTTGTCCGAGTAGAACTTGGTAAGGCTCAAGGCCTGATGCCCATCAGCGAGCAAATCCAGGGCGAGCGCTACTACCCCGGTCAGCGCTTAAAGTTTTTCTTAAAAGACGTCGAAAAAAGTTTCCGCGGGCCGCAGTTGATTGTTAGCCGTGGCTGCAAAGAGTTCATAGAACAATTGTTCCACGGTGAAGTCCCAGAAATGGAAAACAATGCCGTAGAAATTAAAGCCATTGCCCGTGAGGCAGGTATCAGATCTAAAATAGCTGTTAGCAGTAATGTCCAAGGCGTAGACCCGGTAGGTACCTTTGTTGGCGGTCATGGTACCCGAATCAATGCGGTCAGGGATGAAATCGGCAACCAGGAAATGATTGATATCGTTGTCTGGGATGATGACCCGGCCATCTTTACTGCCAATGCTATGAAGCCGGCTAACGTTACCAAAGTAAAGCTTGATAAAGACGGCGAAAAGGCCGTCGTAGTTGTGCCAGAAGATCAGCTTAGTATCGCTATTGGCAAATCCGGCCAGAATGTTCGTTTAGCCGGCAAGTTAATCGGCCGGGAACTGGATATCGAGTCAGAAAACGCCTCCAAAGACAAAGACAAAAAAGCCGCAGCACCAGTTGAGCCAACCGTCAAAGAGGCAGTTCCTGCCAAAGAAGCGGAATCTAAACCGGTTGTCCAAAAACTCAAGAAAAAGAGCGAATTAGAAAGCTCGCTACTGGAAGCCATCGAAGAGCACGGCCAGTAACCCCTTTAAATTAGCCGCTTGGGTAGTTTTAAGCGGTACAATGTTAGTATGCAAAAGAACTCTGAGAAACACTCTCAAGAGCCGCATTCTACTAACACCAGCTCTAAGCTTAATTGGCTTAGAGCTTCGGTGCTTGGCGCAAACGACGGTATTGTGTCTATATCCGGTCTGGTCGTGGGTGTGGCTGGCGCCACCAACACCAAAAGTGCGATTTTAACAGCTGGGATTGCCGGCGTAATAGCCGGATCTTTATCAATGGCAGCCGGTGAGTATGTCTCAGTTAGTACCCAACGTGATACCGAACGCGCTTTGCTAAGAAAAGAACGGGCCGAGCTTAAGAAGCTTCCGGACCAAGAACTCGCCGAACTGGCAGGTCTCTACAGGGCAAAAGGCCTTTCTGAGATAACGGCGGAGGTAGTGGCCAAAGAGCTGACTGCTCATGATGCTTTTGCCGCGCACGTCGATGCCGAGCTGGGCATTGACCCCAGTAACTTAGCCAATCCTTGGCACGCGGCCATCGCTTCGGCGGCTTCGTTCATTGCCGGCTCAGTAATCCCGATGCTAGCCATCATGATACCACCTCAACCCTCACGCATTCCGGTAACCTTCGTGTCGGTTATTGTTGCACTGGTCGCCACGGGAGCGCTTAGCGCCAAGGCTGGTGACGCGCCCGTCTCTAAAGCTATTGTTAGGGTTGTGACCGGTGGCGTGCTGGCTATGTCTATCGCCTTCGTAGTCGGCCGCCTTTTTAACGTAGCCGGTATTTAAGTTTTTGATTTATCAACTAATGGCACAAAAACAAAACCGGGATGTACATCCGTTTGCACCTGGCCATCTGCCAGTTTCTCTATTTCCAAGATGTGGTTTCTTATCGGGATTACCAGTTTGCCGCCAATTTTAAGTTGGTCTACTAAACTTTCCGGTATCCGTTCCCCGCTGGCGCTTACTAAAATTCGGTCATAAGGCGCGTAACGGGGCAGACCGTAATCAGTCCCAGCCTCATAAAACCGGACATTTTTGATGCCTAAACGCTGGCAGTTATCTCTGCCAAACTCGATCAACTCAGGTATCAGCTCCACGGCGTAAACCATACCTTTAGGGCCTACAATATCGGCCAGTAAGGCGGTTGTCCAGCCCGAGCCAGAGCCAACGTCTAAAATCTTATTGCCAGGTTCTGGCTCCAGCCACTCCAACATAAGCCTTACGGTTGTCGGTTGGCTGATGGTTTGGCCAAAACCGATTGGCAGGGGTATATCGTAATCTGCTACGCTGGTACGTTCAGGCAGCACAAAGCCGGCGCGTTTTACTTTGGTGAAAGCCTTGTCTATATAATCCATCTGTTTTTAGCATAACACCGGCCTTGATGCGTGGGCAGTATAATCACAGCCGCTAAACCGGTACAATATAAATTATGAAGAGATTTGGGCGGCGTAGCGAGCTCCTGTTATATCTGTTAATCATTGGTCTGGTGTTTTTGGGAGGCCTGCGGTTCGCTAAAGCCGATGTAAATAATTTTACTATTTCAAACTTCAGCGCCGATTATTATCTGAGCCGGGACGCGGCTAAAGCCAGCTCTTTGGACGTTGTCGAGAAAATCGACGCCCAGTTCCCAAATTACGACCAAAACCATGGGATTTTGCGGGCCATACCCAGAAGCTATCAGGGTCACACGCTCAGCCTGAAAATTAACAGTGTAAAAGATGACAGCGGCATCTCGTTAAATTACACGACTTATACTCAAAATGACAACCTGGTTCTAAAAATCGGCAATCCAGATCGGTATGTTCTGGGTAGGCAAACGTATGTGGTCAGTTATTCCATGCGTAACGCAGTGGATTTTTTAAACGATCACGAGGAGCTTTACTGGGATGTCAATGGGGACCAATGGGCCCAGCCGATGGCAATAGTTAATACTAAAATACATATTCCCAGTGATTTGCTCAGCCAGCTTCAGGATCGCCAAACCTGTTATGCTGGTTTTTCCGGTGTCAGTAGCTCAGGTACCTGTTCAGTCAGCCGTGATACCAACTCAACCGAGACAGTTGTATCCGCTACGGCCAGTAACTTGCAGCCATACCAGACTCTGACCTTTGTGCTTGGTTTTAACAAAGGCACTTTTTTACCTGGCCCCGAAATCGCTCACGAAAAGCTAGCCCGTAAAATTAAAATCATTGCGGCGGTTACAGTCATAACTCTGCTGCCACTTATCGCCTTTATATTCATGTTCAGCCGTTGGCGGCGCTTTGGCAACGACCCCAGGGGCAGGGGCGTTATTGTGCCGCAGTATACTCCGCCAAAGGGGTTCAATGTTCTAAGCGGTGACTTTGTGCTTAGTCAAAAAATGGGCCAAAAAACGTTTTCGGCAGCCATCATGGAGTTGGCAGTTAAACGCTATATTAACATTTATGAAACAAAGCAAAAGAAGGCCTTGCGCCGGGACACGACAGACTACGACCTGGAGTTGATTAAGGACCCGTCGGACTTGCCATCAGAACTTAAACAAGTCAGCGATATATTGTTTCCAACTGCTAAGGCTGGAGAAAAAATAAAACTCGCCGACATAAAAAAATCAACCGTCCGTTCGGCTGAGCTGTATGAACAAATGCGCAAACTAGAAGATTCTTTGGCCAGCGACCTGCACATAAAGGGTTACTTTATAAAAGATCCCAAAAAAGTTCGTAACGGCTACAGGATTTGGGCTGGAGTAATTTTCTTTTTATCATTTGTTATCACTTTCATAGCTTTCTCTTCTGTTATGTGGGTTAGCGCTCTGGGGGCTGGTTGTGTTTTGGCTGCACTAGTGATATTTGGCTTTTCATTTATTATGCCTGCCAGAACAGAGGCTGGGGTTCAGGCTCATGATGATTTGCTGGGGCTACGTGATTACATAAAACTGGCAGAGGCCGACCGGCTTAAATTTCTACAGAGTCCAGAAGGCGCTGAGCGGATAAGCGATCCGTCGGAATTCAACCCCAAAACCCCAACCGAAAAGATTAAGCTGTTCGAGAAGCTTTTACCTTATGCCATGTTGTTTGGTCTGGAAAAAGATTGGGCCAAGCAGTTCAACGACCTATACACCCAACCGCCCGATTGGTATAGCGGCAACTGGACAACCTTTAACACGGTCTACCTGGCCTCGTCGCTTAACAGCTTTGGTAGTTACAGCAATACCGTCTTTAGCTCGCCATCTTCCAGCTCTGGCAGCGGGTTCTCCGGAGGCGGAGCAGGCGGCGGCGGAGGCGGCGGTGGGGGTGGCGGCTGGTAAGTATCGCTGTTGCTGTTTTTAACAAAAGCAATTTTGCTGTAGCCAATGATCGCATACAGTAGCAATATAGATGGAATATATACCACCACCTGTAAATTTGTATCCAGCTCTAGCACAGGAAAAAACGGATAAAGTTCTTGCGCCGGAACAACACCGGTTGCGTAAACGCCGTAAATTAGCAGCTGTGCTTGCTGCATCTGCAATTAGCCTTAGTGTGCCCAACGCAGGTGTTAATCGTGACAGCGAAGAACCCGTGCACTACCTGCCCGTAGGGGAGCAAACACAACCCGACCAAAATTCAATAGTAACTATTACGGCCAACGTGGCTGGGATTGGCGATTTAGACTCGCAGCTAAGCTACGTTCACGATCAGCTAAATCCCGATTTTGTATGCTTGCAAGAGGTCAACCAGTCAGATGTTGGGCGTTATATGCGGGCGTTTCCGGGCTACTGGGGGGAATATGTTATGGCAGATGGCTATGTTGATTTTCCTGATGGCCTCGGAGATTTAATTATATCCCGCTACAAACCAACAGTATCCTTTACCGAGCAATTCGATGGTAATTTCGAGTGGGTAGAATTTGGGAAAAATCTATTCCACCGTTCGTTCTTTGAAAACATACGCAAATCACGCAAAGAGAACCGGGCCGCTATCGCGATTCACGTTAACGTGCCAACGGAAAACGGCCCAGAGCTTTCCACATATGTTATTTCCACCCATTTAGCTGCGCCTGGGGGCCCTGGCGAGTACCAATTTGAATCGCTTAGGCGGTTTGTTGACGACGATGTGGCCAGCAATAAGGACGCATTGACTATTGTTGCAGGTGATCTAAACCGAACACCAACTCAAGTGCGGCCTGGCTTAAAAAGAGTATATATACCAGACATTGGTCCAACCTCAGGGGACAGGCAAATCGACTACATTATGATTACGCCAACTATTAAAGTCGACAGCGATACAAAAGCTTACGCCAAAATTGACACAAAATTAGTACCCCAACTGAAGACTGACCATACCGCTGGTATGGGAGTAGTTAACATCAGCTGGCTAAACCGACATAATCCGACAGAACAATAAATGCGGTTCTTGGAGGGAGTATAATTATAGGTGTAAGGGAGCAACGAATATGCCAGAAAAAACACGACCCCAAACAAATAAAACAGAGCAAAAAAAACGGCTGCGCCAACTTTATAATCATCCCATCTTGGTTAAATCCAGGACCAAGAGCAGGCAGTTATTTATATCCCTTGCCCCCAATCGCGGAGCCAGAAGCTCGCTCCGGGCCCGCCACCGCTAAAATAATCTAACCTTATTGATTGGCGGTGGCTGCAGCGGCTGCTTCTTGGGCGGCTTGAAGGTCGGCACTTGACTGAGCAGAGAAATCGGTAACTGGTGATGGCTCTTTAATGGTTACTGACTTGTAGGTAAATGTCATATCGGTGCTGCCGTTGGCGTCTTTACTGCTCCAGCGCTGCATCATGTAGTCTTTGGTGTCAAACCAAATGTATTGGGTAGTGCCCGGGTTTTGCGAGTCTACAACCTGATATTTAAAGCAAGTAAGCTTGCCGCAGGCCTCTTTGCCCAAGCTTTTATAGCTAATAGTGTTATTTTCGGTTAGATTGCTACTATCAATCTTGATATCGCTACTAGGGTCGGTTTCTTTGGGGGCAGTAGTGCTGTCGGCTGCGGGGTATTTTAGCCAAGAGCCGGAACTCTCGTCTTTCATATAAGTCGCCTTATTTAGTGAAATGAAGGCTGCCGTTTCCTTACCTGCCCCAGAGGTGACCATGGAACTGTTATCTTTGCCATCAACATCCATAGAAATAGTACTGGTTTTACCGGAAGCCACTGTGGTAATAACGGAATGATAAGAAACACCGGTCAATTTATAATTGGAGGCAAATTTACAAAAATCCTTATCGTTAAGCTGCTTATTACAGGCATCCTGGACCGTCTTATCAGCAACTGCCGTTGTCGCGCTGCTGGTACCGTTTGATGCTTTTTTGTTTGAGCTGACGCGCCAAGCGGCAAAGCCAATCCCGGCAACTACTACCGCTATCAGAACAATAAGTAGCAAGTGCGCTATCCCTTGCTGTTCATTCTTGTTAATTTTCTGCATTTTTAAACCCACCTATGCTTAGTTGATTAAGCTTATAGTAATCAGGCAGAGGTTATTTGTAAAGAAACAAACACTTTTGCTACCTTGCATGAGCTTTATAGCAATCACTCAAATTTTTTGTTACAGTTTTTACTAATGAGTAAGTTAAGATGGCCGCGCAGAGCAAGTACTAAGTGGCTAATCGTTACATGGTGTTTGGCGCTTCTATCTGTTGCTGCGATTTACTTTAATATTGGGCCCAATAAAGAAAGTATTGGC
>PFEG01000022.1:0-989 GCA_002793885.1 Candidatus Saccharibacteria bacterium CG10_big_fil_rev_8_21_14_0_10_47_8 | reverse complement strand
GGCGGTTTTGTTTGGATACTGCCGGCGTTGGTTTTTTCTGTTACGGGGTTGGCGCTAGCGATTATGCGGATGATTAGGAGGTCTTAAGGACTTCTTTTCCAAAGAAGCAAATTTTAACCTACTTTGGGTGGCCAAAGTAGCAAAGCCACCGGGCTGCGTTTTTTCATGATGTAAGCTCAAGTTCAAAGCCTACAACTGCCCCAAGAACTCCCCCCGGCACGCCGGGGCTCAAACAGCTTTCGGCTTTCTAGTTGTAGTTTTGACGAGCTTACTCATGAAAAAGCCGATGTCCAGACTCACCCCTGCTTTAAGCTCAAAGCTTTTAGCTAACAGCTATGGGCCTGTACAGCTCCTTATAACAGGCAGTATAATTGGGTCAGATTGGAGAGGGTATATGGCACAAAAAGCACTCGGCAAAGTCACTCACTACTACGACCACCTAAGCGTCGCGGTAATAAAGTTATCTAAGGGCGCTGCCCTAAAAAAGGGCGACAAAGTTCAATTTAAAGGTAATAATACGGACTTTACCCAGACGGTTGTTTCTTTGCAGCTGGACCATAAAGACGTCGATTCGGTCAAAGCCGATGACGACTTTGGTCTAAGAGTTGACCAAAAAGTTCACGAAGGCAATCAAGTATATAGTGCTGTTAAATAGCGCGTTTTTTCTTCTTTTTCAAAGAAGCAAATTTTTTTGCTACCTTGGGCGGCAAGGTAGCGCCCACCGCTGGGCTGCGTTTTTTCTTGATGCAATCTCTGGTCAAAATCCTACAACAGCCTCGAGAACTCGCTACGCTCAAACAGCTCTCGGCCGGGAAATTGTAGTTTTGACGATTTTGCTCAGGAAAAAGCCGATGCCCAGACCCATTAGGGCGCCGTTTTCTTTTAACCTGAGCTTGTCGAAGGTCGAGCCTGAATTTTTAGAACCGGCTGTATTCTTCGCTCAAACAGCGTAGTCGTCCATGCACTGGTTCAGATAGATACCGTACACA
>PFEG01000021.1:9255-23157 GCA_002793885.1 Candidatus Saccharibacteria bacterium CG10_big_fil_rev_8_21_14_0_10_47_8 | reverse complement strand
TTGAGTTTTAATCTTGCGACCGTACTCCCCAGGCGGGATGCTTAACGCGTTAGCTTCGCTACTAGAAGGGTCGATACTTCTAACAGCTAGCATCCATCGTTTAGGGCGTGGACTACCGGGGTATCTAATCCCGTTCGCTCCCCACGCTTTCGTGCCTTAGTGTCAGAAATGAGCCAGTAGACTGCCTACGCCATCGGTGTTCCTGCTAATATCTACGGATTTCACTCCTACACTAGCAATTCCATCTACCTCTCTCATTCTCAAGCTGAGTAGTTCAAAGCATAGACTTAAGGTTGAGCCTTAAGATTTCATGCTTCGCTTACTCTGCCACCTACGCAACTCTTTACGCCCAGTAATTCCGGATAACGCTTGGATCCTCCGTATGACCGCGGCTGCTGGCACGGAGTTAGCCGATCCTTATTCATATGCTACCGTCAAAATCGTCACACATAAAAGCAGTTTACGACCCAAGGGCCTTCCTCCTGCACGCGGCGTTGCTCCATCAGGCTTTCGCCCATTGTGGAAAATTCCCTACTGCTGCCTCCCGTAGGAGTCTGGACCGTGTCTCAGTTCCAGTCTGACTGATCATCCTCTCAGACCAGTTAACGATCGTCGCCTTGGTGAGCTTTTACCTCACCAACAAGCTAATCGTACGCAGGCCGCTCCCAAAGCGCCCGAGGGCTTTGATACTTCTCATCAAAGCCCGAATTTATCATTTTCCAGTTTTCATTTTCCAAATTATTTATCAATTTCCATTTATCAAATCTTTCGAAATGGTAAATGTGAATTAATTGGTAAATGGTAAATGTGAACTGTTAAATGTGTTCGAATCTTGATGAGAAGCACCGCATGCGGTATTAGACACCATTTCTGGTGCTTATCCCTCACTTCGGGGTACGTTCCTGCGCGTTACTCAGCCGTCCGCCGCTCCATATACTCCTCACTCACGCTCGGAAATTTATCATTTTTCATTTACCAATTCTCAATTATTTACCAGTTATCATTTTCCAAATGTTTAGCTAATGGCCAATTGAAAAATAATTTGTTAAATGTGAATTTGGCTAATGTTAAATGCTTCCTCACGCCAGTGAGAAGCACTGTCGCTCGACTTGCATGTATTAGGCACGCCGCCAGCGTTCATCCTGAGCCAGGATCAAACTCTTCAAAAAAGACGAACCTTGCGCCGCATTAGCCTGCTTTCTGGCAAAGCCAGAAACTCTGCTAATGCTTGTGGTGAATCGCGTCGTTGTAAGCTCCGGTACTCCTTCGAAGTATCTACATACATCTCAGTCCGTATCCTCGCTTACGCCTAGCGCTTCACTCACACGCAAACTTCGTCAGAAATCTGATTTACTCAGACAAACATCGGTTTTTAATATATAAAACCGATAAAACTGACGTTGATTTGCACTACTTAATTTTTAAGGGGCGCTAAAAGGGGTACGGCCACTCTTTGATACAGCGGCCGGTGTTATTCTTTACGCCAATGTCTCAAAAACGGAGACACTTGAAAGAGGAACACCCTAAAAGCTGAATCTAGCATATCGGATATGATTTTGCCTGTCAACAGATATGTTCTTTTCCAAAGAACCAAACACTCTCATACTTTTGTACCGCCAAAAGTATGCAAAAGCTCTCAGGCAGCTACACTCACTTGATGTATCTGTAGTAAAAGCAGTCTTTGCCTGCAGAACTCCTCCAGGATTCATCCACCGGATGAATTCCTCGTCAAACAGCTGCAGGAAGCCTAGCCCAGACTGTTTTACTACATCTACTCAGGTGAGCTCCGCACGCCCGAAACTAACACAAATTAACTCCTATAAAGGAACTCTTTTAGTTCTTTAATTCAATCGATAACAAGTAGTTGTCGGAGTTTAGTTGGGCTGCACAAATAGCGCCAATCAATACATCATCTCTTGCTGTATGCTGGCCCCCTTTTTCAGAATCAGGATCGTTGTAGTAGTACTCCCCCTCCTCGAAACCAGTTAAGACTATGGCGTGTTCAATCACCTTCCCATCGACAGCATCTGCTATATATTCTTTTTTGGTTGTGTCGTACTTCGACCGTGGATAATCATACATATAATTGAAGTTTATAATTGCCAGTACGGGCCCCTTGGCTAATAGACCTTGCAGTAGTTTATTTGTACATTTGGTAATATCGATTGTGCCACCAGCTTGCAGATAAGTCACATAAGCGGAAATTAAGATGGAGGCATACGGCGTACGAGCTGTGCTTATCCCTTCTTTTTTTACTTCTTCCATCTCATTCAATAGTTCATTTTCTGAAAGAGATGACCATGAACGGTCAATAATCTGGACATCAAACACATTCATCTTCACCTTTAGGTTGTGAGATTTCCTAAGCCAAGTGCCAATATCTGCAAACAGTGTCCCCATTGGCTTACCCTCATCGTTAGTTCTAACTGGTACTTGTTTTTCGATGACTTCGGGGCTTATGTCGAGGTTATAAAAGCTAAGAAATTGTGAGGTAGAAGTCTGAACGCAGTTTGATGAAGAGGTTTGAATTTGAAGAGCGATATTGTGTCGAATAACCATGTTCCTTACTATAGCAAAGGTTTTTAGCCTTGGGTTCGGGTATCACCCAGAGCTAATGAATTTAGGCCCCGCGGCCTCTCCGGAGAGGAATATTTTTTATACGTCTCCCTTGAAAAGAGAGCTTGTGCTAATAAAAAATATTTGTTAAGTGAAACTAATTAGGTGAGTATTGCGCTAACTCTTCTGGGGTGTCAATTTTACCTTTAGTAGTTAGGGTTGTAGCTATATGCCTCATCCGCGCCAGGCAAGCTTCGGCGTCACTCTCCCAAAAGCCTAATTCTTTCAGCTGCTCCAAAAGGACTTGCTGGCGAACATCATCTTTCAAGAAACTATCGGCTTCTTTTATGACTTCTTCTGGCGCCTGGACACCATAAAAATCCGTAAACATAGCGCGGTGGGCCTCTCTATCTTTATAATGAGCAAAGGAATGCGCGTGATCAATCGCATGTATTTTATCGTCTACAATGACGTTGCCCTTGTGGGCATCTGTATGCCAAATGCTGTATTGAAAAATCCATAATCTATAAAGATCGGTCTGGAATTTTTCAATAGACTCAAAATCAGGAATTTCCCTCGCATCAGTCGCATCAGGGATATATTCCTGAAAGCTGAGCTCATCTTTAATGCCGTAAGAACCAGTAAATTCACGAATGACTGTTGTTGGTACAAGCCCAAATTGCCATGAGCGATCTACCAAGTATGCAGCGCGCTCTCTGCGGTGTTTACCACTCGCTGACGACCAGTAAAGGCCCGCTTCGCCATTATCTAATTCCACATACTTTACACCGCCTGCCCTGAATTCCTCATGTGTAATATTGCCAGAAAGCAGGGCCTGTTCTTTCGGAGTCGGACGTTTTAACTCTTCTCTGTATGATGCCAATTCCTGAGTTTCAGTTACGTGATCAGGCGCCTCGGGATTAGGTTCCAAAGCGATGCCATGGTCTAAACCGGTAGTTGTTCCAGGGCTGCTATCCTCAGCTCCCAGCAAATTAGACGAATCTACCTCAGGGAGGACTGTTGATCGCCCCAGTTTTTGCCTAAGGCGGCTAATTTTAGATATCCGGCCATTAGTTTCGGCCGCAGGCTGGACTGCCTCGACTGGGTCAGATAAAGTTGTGTCATATCTTTCTGTCATTTTTGTTTTGGGTTAACATATAAATATTATCATAAACAGACTAAAAAGTCAATTTCCATAACTGTTTAGCCTACTGATAAGCGTTGTCAATATTGCAAGATGGTGCTAAATCTTACAACGGATCTTTCCAGAAATAGGATTAGCTTTTTGTTTTTTTACGTTGCTTGGGAATGATAGCATTCGGCGCTTCACCTTTGGCTTCTTCTTCATCAGTATCAGTGTCTTCTACTTTTTCAACTAAAGCCAGCGATACTACCCTGTCGCCGTCGTTGAGGCGCATAATACGCACGCCTTGGGTAGCTCGGCCCAGGCTGGGTATGTTGTTCAAGCCCAGTCGAATTGTCTGGCCGTTGGCGCTGATAATTATCACTTCCTGTTCAAGGCCTTTAAGAGTGTTCACACCTATCAGAGGGCCGGTCTTTTTATTGACTACCGCGGAACGTATACCAACGCCGCCACGCTTGTGAGCGGTAAATTGTTTAACCTTGGTGCGCTTGCCATAACCGAACTCACTGATAACAAATATATAGGAATCCTCTTCAACTATATCCATGCCGATAACTTGGTCGCCAGCTCTGAGCCGGATGCCTCTAACACCTCGTGAGGCTCTGCCCATCGGCCGCGCATCCTTCTCATGGAATCTGATGGCCTGGCCCTGCGAGGTCGAAATTATCACTTCGTTTTCGCCGGTAGTCATGCTAATCCAGTGCAGCTCGTCACCGTCATCCAGCTTGATAGCAATTAAGCCCGATAATCGGACGTTCTTATATTGCTCAAACGGCGTCTTTTTGACCACGCCACGAGATGTACACATCAGTAAATTCCCGCCGGCTGCCGTACCTTTGCTGACATTTATAACCGAACTAACATTTTCTTCGGGCTGCAGTTGCAGCAGATTGACGATCGCCACGCCCTTGGCGTTCATGCCCACAGCCGGCACTTCATAAGTTTTGAGCCTAAAGACTCTTCCCTTGTTAGTGAAGAATAATAAGTAATCATGTGTTGAAGCATTAACAACATGTTCTATAACATCTTCCTCCCGGGTAGCCATTCCGCGCCGGCCTTTACCACCCCGGCCTTGCCTCTTATATTCAACTATGGAACTACGCTTTATATAGTTAGCTGATGTTAGAGTAACAACAACTTGTTCGTCAGGAACTAGATCTTCATCACTCATTTTATTAAGCTCGCTGGCTACAACTTTAGTTCGTCGTTCATCACCAAACTGCTTCTTCATATCCAGAAGTTCACTCTTAATAATCTTTAGGATCCGCTTTTCATCTGACAAAATTGCCTCCAGCTCAGCAATAATCTTAATTAGTTCAGCCAGCTCGTCTTCAATCTTCTTACGCTCCAGGCCGGCTAGCGTACGAAGCTGCATAGCCAAAATAGCTTTGGCCTGAATTTCGCTGAGTTTGAACTTCTTAATAAGATTCTCCTGAGCTTCTTCGGTAGTCTCGCTGGCGCGGATCGTAGCGATTACTTCATCAATGTGATCAAGCGCAATCTTGAGACCCTCTAAGACGTGGGCTCGGTCTTTGGCTTTGTGCAGTTCAAACTCGATTCGACGACGTACTACCGTTTGCCGGTGCTTAATGTACTCAGCCAAGATATCTTGAAGAGCCAGAACTCGCGGCTGAATGCCATCAACCAGTGCCAGCATGTTGTAATGGAAGGTCTGCTGCAAGGATGTAAGCTTATATAACTGATTCAATAACTTCTTGGGGTAAGCGTCTTTTTTAAGATCAATTACTATCCTTACCTCGCCGCGGGCTGTCTCGTCCCGAAGGTCACGTATACCGGAAATTTTCTTTTCCTTATATAAATCAGCAATCTTTTCCAGCAGGCTGGCCTTATTCACCCCATAAGGAACTTCCGAAATAATAATCTGCTGGTTGCCTTTTTTGTTCTCTTCGATCTCAGCCACACCGCGGACTACGACCCCGCCCTTGCCAGTGGCTAGGGCAGTGCGAATAGATTCTTTGCCATAGACAATGCCGCCAGTCGGAAAATCTGGCCCTTTTACATATTCCAGTAGTTCATCTAGTGTCGAATCGGGCTTATCAACTAGTTGGACGGTGGCGTCGATAATTTCGGTAATATTATGAGGTGGAATATTAGTAGCCATGCCAACAGCGATGCCAATCTGGCCGTTTAACAGTAAATTTGGCAACTTAGCCGGCAGTACAGACGGTTCTTGACGGGTTCCGTCGTAATTGTCGCGAAAATCCACGGTTTCTTTATCGATATCAGCTAACATGGCTTCGGCGTGATTGGTCATTTTTGCTTCCGTGTAACGATAAGCAGCGGGCGGGTCGCCATCCATAGAGCCAAAGTTACCCTGGCCGTTAACCAGCATGTACCTAAGCGACCAGGGTTGTGCCATACGCACCATCGAGTCATAAATGGCGCTATCGCCATGGGGATGATATTTACCCATTACTTCACCGACAATCTGGGCGCTCTTAACTGTCTTTCCAGTAGGCCGGATGCCCATTTTATCCATGACATATAAAATCCGGCGATGAACCGGCTTCAGCCCATCACGGACGTCCGGTAGGGCTCTGGCGACAATTACACTCATGGAGTAGCGAAGATAGCTATCCTCCATGACATTTTCTACTTTGCGCAGCTCAACCACACGTGAATGACTGGCATCCAGCACTTCGGTATCTACAGATGGAACGTATTCAACCGGGGCAACATCTTCATTCATAATCTCTTCGGCTTTGCCGTCTTGATTGTCCACAGGATTAATTCTCAATTACCAATTTACAGTTTTCATTTAACTTCCAATGATCATTTTTGAGACTTTCAGGTGTTAGAATTTGGAAAATGGAAAATGATACATAATTGTGAATTGGAAAATGTGAAATGTGAAATGTTCTCATATGTCTAAATCCTTTACGAATTTAGCGTGGGTTTGAATAAAGTTCTTGCGCAGTTCTACCTCTGTGCCCATAAGCTTGTTGAATATGGCATCGGCCTTTTCGGCGTCGTCTACTCTGACTTGTATTAAAACGCGTTGCTCCGGGTTCATGGTTGTTTCAAACAGTTGCTCGGCATCCATTTCACCAAGCCCTTTATAACGCTTTTGCTCTATAAAGCCAGCAAGCTTAACGCGGTCTTCACTCTTGTCGACTTTCAGGCCTTCTTTTTTGCGCTCTTCAATAGTCTTGGTAATTACTTTTTCGAGTTCATCTTCATCATAGATGAAAACGCTTGATTTGCGCCCGGATTTTACCAGCTCAAACAACGGCGGCTTAGCCAGATAGAGGTAGCCGCCATCAATTATTGGCTTCATGAAACGGAAGAAGAAGGTAAGAAGTAGAGTGCTGATGTGGCTGCCGTCCACATCGGCATCGGTCATAATTATAATACGGTGATAGCGCAAACCTTCCATGCTGAACTGCTCGTCTATGCCTACGCCGAGAGCTTTGATAAGGGTGACGATTTCGTTATTGCCGAGCATCTTATCCAGGCGGGCTCGCTCAACGTTCAAGACTTTCCCCCTTAGAGGTAAGATGGCTTGGGTTTTACTGTCTCGGCCGCTTTTGGCTGAACCGCCGGCGGAGTCGCCCTCGACGATATACAGTTCTGAGTCCGCCGGATTGCGGCTGGAACAATCAGCCAATTTACCAGGCAGACCGGAGCCTTCCAGCACGCCTTTTCTAATGATATTATCCCGGGCCGCTCGGGCGGCTTTACGGGCACGGGCTGCCAAAAGGCCCTTGTTGACAATCTTACGGGCCACCTGAGGATGTTCTTCCAGGTAGTAGTTGAACCACTCGCCCATAACCTGCTCTACATAACCCCTTACTTCGGGGTTGCCAAGCTTGTTTTTGGTCTGGCCCTCAAACTGGGGATCAGGCAATTTTACCAAAATTACCGCTGTCAGGCCCTCACGGCAATCTTCCCCGGAGAGGTTTTCTTCTTTATCCTTAATAAGGCCGTTTTTGCGGGCATAATCGTTGATTACCCTAGTTAGCGCTGTACGAAAGCCGGTCAGGTGCATACCGCCGTCGGGGTTGTGGACGTTGTTGGCAAAAGCCATGACTGTTTCTGAAAAGGCATCGTTATATTGCAATGCGATTTCAACAACGGAGTCTTTAATTTGCTTATCGATGTAAAAAATATCTTCGTCTACAACTTCTCTACCGTTGTTTAAATGACGCACATATGACTGTATGCCGCCCTCAAAATAAAAGGCGTAGGCCTTGCCGCTGGCGTTATCCTTTATAGAAGTGTGTACACTTTTTGTAAGATAAGCCTGGTGCCGCAGACGGCTTAAGATGGTATCGTAGTTAAAAACTACTGTCTCGAAAATACCGCTATCCGGGTAAAAAGTTATTTCCGTGCCGTTTTTATCGCTTTTGCCGATTATCTCTAGAGATGTTTTGGGGGCTCCCAAAGCATATTCTTGGCGATAAGCGTTGCCTTTCTGGTAGACAGTAACCACCAGCTTAGAAGATAAAGCGTTAACCACGCTGACGCCAACACCGTGCAAACCACCGGACACTTTGTAACCGCCGCCGCCGAATTTGCCGCCGGCATGCAAGATGGTCAAAGCCGTTTCTACCCCGCTTTTACCTGTTTTAGCATGTTTATCCGTTGGGATACCCCGGCCATTATCACGCACGGTAACACCGCCGTCTTCCAACATTTCTACGGAGACTTCGGTGGCAAAGCCGGCCAGTGCCTCGTCTATACCATTGTCTATTAGTTCCCAAACTAAATGATGCAAGCCCTCAACACCGGTACTGCCAATATACATACCGGGGCGTTTGCGTACCGGATCAAGACCTTCCAGTACCTGGATCTGGCTGGCATCATAAGCGCTGGCTTTTTGTTCTTTACTCACCCCGTTAGACTCCACCTAACCTTCCTTGGCCGGTTAGCGTTTGAAGTGCTGTTGCAAAATTCAGTCCTCATAATAATTTTAGTAGTCCTTTGGAATCTAACGGGACTCACTAAAAATAACCCTTTTTTAGGTGTTCCCCTCTGTTTTTCTATCTGTTTATATTATACCCGAACACCTCTTTTCAAACAACCCAGCCCATATTCATAATTTCTTATATAGATATAAAAATATAGGCTGGGTAAACCTTTTTAGTTTGCCTGCCCCGCATTTTTTCAGAGTGGAATAGTCTGTAATCAGATTGTGGAAGATCGTGAAAAAGTGCGTGGGTAAATTAAGTGTTAAAAGGGTTGTTCCGATTTTATAAAAATAGGGGTAAATAGTACTTTCAAAATGGTTGACGATGCGTAAGGCAATATGATAAATTACTTACATGAATAAAATATCCCTTACATCAAAAGGTCAAGTCACCCTGCCCGCCGAATATCGAAAATCGCTTAATCTTAAAAAGGGTGACCGCTTGGACGTTTACTTTAACGAACGGTTGGGGTCACTGACGCTAAAAAAACCAGCCACTATAGAAGAGCTCAGTGCCCGTATTTCTAGCTATGTTAAGAACGCTCCCAAACCAGTCTTAAATGTTGGCCAGTACTATCAAGAAAATAAAGACAAGGATATAAGGTGAGCAGTTTTAGCGGCTCGCTTGATGCCAATATAATACTGCGCCTACTAGTCCGTGATGTGCCAGATCAGTACAAAGCATCAAAGAAGTTACTAGAAAATGCCAAAGGTCAATTTGCCGTAGCCGATACCGCACTCATAGAAGTAGCCTTTGTATTGCACCGAGCCTACGGCTTAACAAAGGTACAGGTTAGAGAGGCTTTAGAGGGTTTTATGATGCTGAGTCAGATTAACTGCAACCGGATTATGTTTGAAAAAGCCTTGGAGGTATATATTCTGGCAGCAGGTTTAAGCTTAGAAGATTGTGCTTTGACCGCTTATGCCCAAATAAATAACGCCCTACCACTTTATACTTTTGACAAGCAGCTCGCCAAGCATTCTACAAATGCTGAACTACTGACCACTATTTAGACTTTCCGAGGACGGTAGTTGGAAATTCGATGGAGCTTAGTTCGGGCATCTGGTGAGGCCTGGGCAGATGATGTCAAAAACAGGTGGCCTTGGGTGCGAGAGCTGTTTGACTAGCAAATTATCCAACGGATGATTTGTGAGGAGTTCTCGAGCAAACCTGTTTTTGACATCAGATGCACCAAGACGAGGCAGCAGCCCGAGAGTTTTGCGCCACTTTGGCGGCCCAAAGTGGTAAAAGTTTTGGTTCTTTGGAAAAGAACAGCAATTTAGTTGCCTGAACACTAGATTTAATGATTAAATGAGCCTGAGAATAAACATAAAATTGGACTCTTAAGATGTTCAAGAAGCTCCTCACCAACCTCCCCTTCAACCCCGGCCTACTGACTGACGTGTCTTTTTACGCCAAAAGGCTGAGGCATGACGCGCAGATGAGACGCGTCGGATTTATATTCTTAGCTTTAGCCTTCGCCGTACAACTGACAGCGGTTTTCTATCCGGCCCAAAACTCTTTGGCCGCCTCGCCGAATGATATCTTAAGCGGCATTACCGGTAGATCAACAATTGTTAACGCCTGTAACGCTAACACTAATCATATAAAAGATATCTTCGCCCGCTTTGGGGTGCGTTGTACCAACATTGTGGGCGCTCCAGAGGTAACAATCAGTGCCGCCGAGGCTAACGACTTTTGGAGCATCGGACGGCTACAGGAAACCTCACAGCTAGCTACTGGCAGCGGCAACCACTCCATTAATGCCAATGGAACGATCGTTTGGCAAAGAAAATTAAGCAGCTGGGATAGTCCGGGCCAAAACAGCACTTATACTGCTTGGCGCGGCACCAACATCGAGGGTAAAGAATTTTGGATTCTTAAGAGCTGCGGCAACCTGACATTCAAGGGCAGCTATCTGTACACACCACCCCAGCAACAGCCGCCAAAACCCGCTTTGGCGGTCAATAAAAGATATATCTCAACCAGCTCTAAGGGATTAGGCGTTAATGAGGTTTACGCCGGCGATACCCTGACTTATGGGATTGACTACGGAAACACCGTACCGGACTCCATAGCCACCAACGTCGCCGTGACCGATCAGCTCGATAATAATCTGGAAATCACTTCCCTGGCCGGCATTTTCCACGATGGCCAGCTACTTATAATTGAACAACGACCAAGCATGGGCTCCGCCTTTTATTCGGAAAATATAACCGTACGGGTAAAAGCTGGCACACCCGCTGGAACGAAAATCTGCAACCAGGCAAAAATCACTTCCGCCCAAGGCGGTACTAGCTCAGAGACTGGACTTTGCGTCTTCGTTCATGCTCCACCATCCACACCCACTCCACCAACACCACCAGTTAACCCCTCTTGTGACTACAGCAAACCAGCCACAACCGAGTGCCCGCACCCAACGCCCACTGGCTACTGCGTAGCTTCGAGCACTGTTCCTGGGGGTTCCAGCCGCGACGTTACCGTTAAAACTAAGACCTACCTGACCAATGGCGGTAAAGTAGAGGCTTACAAATACACCTTAGATTCTTCACCTACTACTATCGATAAAACTGGCGATTTGGTACACGAAAAAACTTTCAAGGGCCTTCCGGCCGGTAGCCATACTATCAAGGTAGTGGCCAGCATGATTCTAAACGACCAAAGAGCCGACACGATGGTCTGCCCTGTGGCGGTGAAGATTGCCGAAGATGCCAGGGTAGTCCAATCAAAGTCCGTTACCAAAGACGGCCAGGATATGAACGGCAAGAAAGTAAAATCAGGCGACGTGATGGTGTTCAAACTCATCACCAAAAACATCACCAATACCTCCTACGTCAGCTACATCGGCCAGGATTACTTTGGCGACACCCTTAACTACGCCGATATTGTCGACCGCGATGAGCTAAGCCGACAAAGCATAACTCTTGATGATAAAAACAATCTTAACTGGGTATCAGATGTGATTGGCGCTAACAGCCAGAGCGTCAAGACCGTAACCGTCAAAGTTAAGAATGTTATCCCAACCACTAACCGACCCTCCAATGTTTCGGCCGATTACGACTGTACGATAACTAACGTCTACGGTAACCAAATATCCATGAGTGTTGGTTGCCCACTGGTTAAAAGCATCTCAACAACTACAACCAATCTGCCCAATACCGGTCCGGGAACATCAGTTATGATTGGCGGATTAGTCGCTGTGACAGCCGGCTATCTGTTTGCCCGCAGCCGGATAATGGCCCGCGAGCTGGCAATCGTACGCTCAAACTATGTAGCTTCGGGAGGAGCCTAGTCGTGATTACATCACTCCAATTTCCAATTTTCAATTTTCAATTCACATTAATTTCTCATTTTTCATTTAATAGAAGTTCTGCTGGTCAAATCTGTGAAATGATAAATGCTAAATTACTAAAAAATGGTAAGTGTGAAATGATAAATGCTCTCGGAGGGAGAGTCTGATGGCTGAAACCTTGAATAACCAGCCCGAAAACCACGAACGATACCCTGTTTCTCCGGAAAGTGGCTATGAGACTCACGAGAAAGCCCCTCAGAAACACGAAAAGCTAGAAGAGGATAAGCTTAAGCAAAATATCGAAAACATCCGTGACAAAGCCAAGGAAACAGCCATAGAGTCCGATAAAACTTTAGCCGAGACCCGACAGGACGAAACTCACGCGCCCAAAGACTCATTTGTTAACAAAGAACTCAAAGAAATGGCTTATGCGCGGACTATGAACAGGGTAAGACAACGCTTGTCGCCTGTTGGCCGTAGTTTTAGCCGTTTGGTGCACCAGCCAGTGGTCAATAGCGTCAGCGAAGGCGTAGCCAAGACTGTCGGACGGCCGTCCGGCCTATTCGGCGGCGGATTGGTGGCCCTAATTGGTACCTTAGTTTATTACTACATATCCAAGCACTACGGCTACGATTACAACTTCTTCGTTTTCCTGCTGTTGCTCGGCGGCGGCTTTGTATTGGGCTGGGTTATCGAAGTTTTGTGGCGCATCGTCCACCGGCGCAACCAAGAAGATAATTGATAAAAAACTACTAATGTTGAGCATATGGGTCTAGAATCTTGCATGTTCAACTATTGGTAAATGTCGCCTCTTTGCTCTTTTTGTGTTTCCTCAAAAGGGCCAACGACGATACGGCGATTAAATTCTTTTGACAAACCACTTAACATCCCGTCGACGAGAGTATAGGCCCAATACCTTTGTTCTGGCATTGTTTGTAGTATCAATTTAGTAAAACTGTAGTCTAGTAACCCAGCAAAACTGTGTGTTTCGCCACCTTCCTTTGCTATCTTTTTCATTTCATTTGCCAAGGCCTTGATATGAGAATCAAGCCTTGATCTATATTCCTGCTTTAAATATGGCATAAACCCTCCTTGTAAAATTATCATATCAGAAAACAATACTTGAGTTTAGCTGTGCGTTTAGGATTCGGACTCAAGCAAACAATGCCTAAACGGGTCTGGGCATCGGCTTTTTCCTGATGACTCTGCGTCAGAGCCACAACTATTGAGGCGAGAGCTGTTTGATCCGCCAGCTGGCGGAGAGTTCTTGAGCCTGTTGTGGGTCTAACTTAGCAAGTCAATCAAGAAAAAACGCAGCCCAGCAGCTTTGCTACTTTGGCTGCCCAAAGTAGAGATATGTTTGGTTCTTTGCAAAAGAACTGATCAATAACTCAAATTGCCGTCTTTATCGATGCGGACCGTCTGGACTTCGCCATCCTGGGAACCGGCGTCGTCGCCCCTACTTATCTTAAACTCGCCTTCCTTATCGGATGGCTGGGACGTTATCGGAGTAGGCGGCGGGGCTAAAGGCATGGCTAACCCATCCCCCTCAGCTGTTGGCCGGTCAGGAATAGACCGAGGAACAGATGCCGGGCGACTGGGTGACGCGGGTTGCGGAGCAGCCGAAGAACCCGCCGGCAGATCGGCTTTGCGCTTAGCCAGCCACTCGTCTAAGAAGGACTGCTGCGGCTTTGGGGCCATTGGATTAACCGGAGCCGTGCTAGCTCTGGCCATCGGCGAGGTTGGTGCTGGCAAACCACTCCCAAAACTGCCTCCAGCCCGCGGAGGACCGGCCGGAGCTACGGGGTGAGTCTCCAAACGCTTAAATATCTCATCGGCTACCGTAACTTTAGGCCGGCCGTACTTAGCCGAAGAAAGCTGCTTTAAAGCCTCGGCCAGTTGCGAATTGGGATGGCCCAGCGGCGGCAAAGCGGCCATGCTAAATGGTTGGACCGGCACGCCGCCAATCATCATCCTAA
>PFEG01000021.1:7858-9247 GCA_002793885.1 Candidatus Saccharibacteria bacterium CG10_big_fil_rev_8_21_14_0_10_47_8 | reverse complement strand
TACCGGCGCGTACTGCTTGGCCAAAAATTCAGAGTCATTGGTACCGACGCGGAAAGTAATCACTGAACCAACGTTACCAAAGACGGCGTCGCGGATTTCTTCCGACAACTGGGTGGTGAACTGGTTGGCGACAATCAGATTGAGATGATATTTACGGGCCTGGCTAAGAATATCGGCAAAGGAATCCGTCGAGAAGTTTTGGAACTCATCAACGTATAAACAGAAGTCTTTGCGGTACTCTTCCGGCACGTCGGCACGGCTCATGGCGGCCGCCTCAAACTTCATCACGAAAATCATACCCAGCAGCTTGGAGTTAAGATCGCCGGTTCGGCCGCGGCTCAGATTAACTAACAAGATTTTGCCGTCATCCATAACGTTTCTAAGATTAAAGGCGCTCTTGGTCTGGCCGATGATGTTGCGCATCATTTCATTACTTAAGAAGGCTCCGAATTTGCTGACAAACCAGCTGACCACTTCGCCGAAGTCATTGCTGCGCTGGGCCTGGGGCATTTCTTTGCGCCAGAATTCTACGACGTTCTGGTCGGTTACGTACTTTAGTTTTTGCTCCACGAACTGCGTGTCACGAAAGAGTTTAGGCATGTCCACAAAACTGCCGCCGCCCGGGTCGGCCATGATAGTCAGAGCGGCGTTTCTAAAAAGATGCTCGTATCTAGGACCAATGATGCCTTGGTGCTGCGGATCGTAAAGTTTGTAGAGCATGCCAATGGCTTCCTGAATTAAGAAGTCTTTTTGGTCGGGCGTGTGATATTCAAACATATTCAAACCCATCGGATAATCCATGTCTGCCGGGCAGAAGTAAATTACGTCCTCGGTGCGTTCTTTGGGGACCATGGCCAGCAGTTTCTCGGCAGTATCGCCATGAGGATCCACAAAGGCAAAACCGCGGCCTTCCAGCATGTCCTGAAGCGCCAGATTCTCTAAAAACGTGGATTTACCGGTACCGGTTTGCCCGACCACATACATATGGCGTTGGCGATCGGCGTTAGCCAGACGAATGGCTTTTTTGGCGCCGCGGAACATATTGTAGCCAAGCAATAATCCCTCTTCGGGCAGATTACGCGGCCCGTCCACTTGCTTGGAACTCTGGCGTTCCAGTTGTGAAGTCGGGATGCCGCTGGCGTCCGGAAAGTGAAAGATAGTGGCAACCTCAACCGAATTTAAGATATTACGAGTATTCTCTTGAGGGAAAAACCGGAGTATATAGGCCGTCACAAAACTATCGATATCACGGGCCGGCACAAACTTAAAGCCGTTGCTGCCCGGCGCGTCATAAAGAGCAAAACTAGCCACGATGTTATTTAAGATAGTTTGGGCCTTTTGAGCGACATTAGATGAGGTTACAACTCTTATCATTACTTCATAGCCGGG
>PFEG01000021.1:0-7829 GCA_002793885.1 Candidatus Saccharibacteria bacterium CG10_big_fil_rev_8_21_14_0_10_47_8 | reverse complement strand
TGATTGACTCGTCAAGCGATGAGGTCTTGTGTTCCGGCTCGCCTTCTTTTTTACCGTCAACCCTGTTCTCCGGCGGCTTAGCCAAGGCCCCGAATGCCTGGCCGATCCACCAGAAACCGGCTCCGAAACCTTTGGGCGCGGACTTTCCGCCCTTGCGCTTTTTAGACGCCTCGCTGGCCGCCATACGCCGCCAGCCGCTGTCAGCCGGCCTAAGCAGTATCTGGATACCGGCGCCATCATCTTTATCCAAAGTAGACAGCGAGCTAAGTAGGGCCTGCATGGTGTCACGCTTTAAGTCGTGATAGGTGGCTATCGGGTAAGAATAATGCTCCTTGAGAGTTAGCTCGCCACCCAAAGTACCGGTAATCCGGCCTATCGGGCTAAAAATATTGTGTTCAGCTACTTCTTCCAGGCTGGCTGACGGATAGGCGCTGACTACCGCCTGTTTTACAACATCTACAAGGTTTACAGGTACAGCAGCATAAAAATGCACCGTGCCCTTGTTGGCTAAGATTTCCAGGCCTATGTGCCTCTGCCCGTAAAACTTGAGCTTAAAACCCTTCTGAAATGTGCTGGCCATGATGTTATACAGCACCTCAGCTCGAGAAATATTTTCGTCTACTACATCACGTCTGTCACGGCCGCCGGCATCAGTATCATCGCTAGGGGGAGGCAGATGGATAAGCAACGGAATCATCTTTAGGCCTCGCTCGTAGTTCTTCTGTTCCCTGTAAAGCCGGCGCACGTAAAGGTAACCGAACCCGCAGCCCGCTAAAACCAGAACCAAAAAACTTACTAGTACTATTAACAGGCTCATCCTCGATCTCCTGCGGAGGCATTTACCATTGACCGTTTACCGTTTACCAATAATTTACCCCTGGCCATTGGCCATTGAGCCGCACTGATAAATGGAAATTGTGAAATAATTGTGAAATGTGAAATGTGAAATGTGAAATACATGAGTTTACTCATGCTCCTGCTGAGTCGTCCGTTCGGCTTAGCCCAGGACGACTCTGAGCCTTACCGAATGAGTCGTCTACCTTAATAGTCTTATTAAACCGCTTTTGGATGTAGTCAGCTTTGGCTTTGCTGATCTCGCTTTTCTGTTTATAAGGGTCATCCTGGGTCGATGAAACAATGTGTTTAGCTCTTTGCACCCATTCTTTTTCTATTAAATCAGACTCTTCAGCGTGTAGGTCCCTTGTGGCACTGGAAACTGGTTGGCTAGTATCGTCAGCTACGGGGGCCACTGGAGGCGGCGCGGCCGGAATTACAGGTGGCGCTACAGACTGATCAGTAGTTTGCTTGGGCTGAGAACTTGGCCGCTGGGTTTCCTGCGGCCCGGCGCGCTCCACAGCCTGCTCCTGGGCCTTCTCCATGCCAGCCGGAGGCGGCGCGCTTTCAAACTGGGGTGTTGGTTCAATATTACCTGTGCTCATGCTTTTATTATACCTACGACCCGCACACCACACCAGCCCACGGCTTTAATGTAATTCCCTTGTTCTGTTTTCCTTTTACCATACATTATGCTTTACCCATCAACCGTAAAAAGGTTAAAAGTGAACGCACGCTAAACGGTGAATGGTGAAAAGTAAACGGTTAGAGCTAGGCTCGGTGGCCGCTGTAAAACCAGAGCCCACAGCCAATCAGCACAAGCACTACGCCGTCTACCCAATTTAGAGCTTGGGAGCTAAGCAACATCAATCCTACTAGTACTAAAAAACTTAAGGTAAATATCCGGTACCGGCTTTTTGGGCCAGTTTGGCCATGGTGCAAACCGACTAACAGATAGCCAAAGCTAACCAAAAAGATCATCGCCAGGCAAAAAAACACAACTGCATAAGTAACTTCCTTAATCGGGCTAGTAGTCATAGCCAGAATTACCATACACAAAAAACTACCAGTCGTTGTGACGGCCGGTAGTAAGATGTGTTTTTGGCGTATGTTCACGCCCGTATTGTAGAACATGAAGCCTAGGCGGTAAATGCGCTCTTTAGATATTACTATTTAGCGCTTACCGCCTTTGGCTGTGACTGATCGCTCTCGCCCCGCTTTCGCGAAGTTTGAGCGTCATCCAGTCCTGACCTCACTCAGGAACTGTCAATTTAGTAAGTTTTTTATGTTTTTTAACTTACTGCTCAAGACTAGCAGAAAAATCAGGCTCGGTCAACACTACTACATTGTAGTAAATACAATGTTAAGGATATATTAGTGCTTTACTTACTGTTGTACTGGTTACAACTATAGAGATATAAAAGGACACAATATATGAACATTCAAGACCATTTTACATTTAATTTGATGCTCCGAGTACTAGTAAAAAACGTTGCCCTAGCCGGCATGTTTTTGGGCTTGCAGTGGCAAATAGGCAAGCACTTTTCGGCTCAAAACTGACACTAATTTTGGACCACCAAGCACAATAATTTGAACACTAGACGCGAAACATTCGGACTATGCATAAGCCACAACTTTGCCAGCCATGCAAGTGCTTAGTACTTAATTGCTGGATCCAAGTTCAGCAAATATTTTTTATTCAATTATTAATTAGCTTCGTCAGTAGTATGAATCCACTTTTTGCTAGCCGCGAGCTCTAAAAACTGACAGATAAATGACTGACCCCTGTTAAGTTACTTTTTAGACTATTTCCTGGCAGTTTTAGGCCCATGAACCCACTAATCATCACTTTTTAGTCTCTAGAAGACTCAAATTACCAAAATTCTCCATGTATTTGGTTTAAGCCCATTACTTACTAGGCCTAACTAGCATTAAAAATCTTGTGATTCCCTTGCCCGGCGGCTCGTGGGCAGAGTCAACCTGCTACCAACCGCCAAAGACATGATGCAGCCAAAAATAAAAATAATACCAATTTTAGTCTACTAGTATGGTAAAACTAGCTCCAAGGCCTTAGCCGCAGCGTACTTTTATGGCCTGGTATGTCCAACTGTCATATTAATACTAAAAGTTATACAC
The DNA here is from genome assembly GCA_002793885.1 of Candidatus Saccharibacteria bacterium CG10_big_fil_rev_8_21_14_0_10_47_8. Classification (GTDB taxonomy): domain Bacteria; phylum Patescibacteriota; class Saccharimonadia; order Saccharimonadales; family UBA10212; genus 21-14-0-10-47-8-A. The sequence continues at coordinate 4,859 of PFEG01000021.1, read as the reverse complement.
AGCTTTTTAGCACAAACGTATTGACACTATAATAAGTACTTTATAAGATGGGTTTAGCACTTGAACAAAAAAAGTGCTCAAAAACAAAAAAACAAGGGTACAACGGTTTCTCGCAAGCCGTTGTACCACCCAAAAGCTCCTACAAACAAAAATCCGAATAACAAACCCCAAAACCCAACAAACATTACAAAACGTCCGCCAAATCAGCGGGCGTTTTTCTATTTAATAATCCATTTAGGTCATTGTCTTACGGGTCTAGTTACTTTCGTAATAGTCTTCGATCGTTTTTATGGCTAAGGCCTTAAAGCGATCAAATCCAGCGATTGCCTGGGGGTGCTCAACTCCAATATTATGCTCATCAAAACCAATAGACTTGTCGACTCGGTGCGGATAAAGACTTTTTGATGAGCGCCATTTATCCAATGCCTCGGTAGGGTCATCTCCGGTATAATAAACCATCTTGGACGGCTTATCGTCTGGGTTAGCCCTAAAATAGGCATCCCAATACTCTTGGGCCGGGACCGTATCATCCGCTAATACAAAATATATGCCGTTTTTCTGCATATAGATTTCAACGCGATCATTAATAGACTCGCCAGCATATTTGGGTGGTAATTCATCCAAAAAATCAGAATTTAAAATGGCATATTGTGTAACTTTATCTGTAATACCGTAGTTTCCAAGTGCCGTAACAATTTGTCTAACAGCTTCATCGACCTCAGGATCACCATATAATTCACCTTCTTCTGATGCGATGTCCCAAATCGTCTTATTAAGATTAGATCTTTTGGGTACCTTCTGCCAAAGATTTACCAATGAATCAAAATCATCAGACTCAACCATAAGCCTTAAGGGCTCAGTTAGTATTTGATTAACCATGGGTTTATTAGATTCATCTAGTTTATAACGAGACCCCGTTTTCTTATCGACTTGTGTATTAGCTGGTATAAATACTAATGCTGCATCCAGGTCCAATCCACGCTCTTCATCAGCCCATACCCACTGATCATTCCAATAGCCACCACCCTTTTCGCCTAAGTGACCTTGAAAGTAGTGCTGAGATGCAATAAAGACCGAGGGATAGGTGATAAAGATTTCATTACCCCTTTCCGATCCATAATATATATCCGCTACTTCTTCGGCCGCAAAGTGGACAGCCATTCTATCAGAATATTCCTCTAATAGACGATCCAGGTGTTTAAGGGCACCTTCTTTATCTGGCAGATGGGGTAGCTGTAAAAATTCAGCAAATGCATCACTTTTTAAAACTTCAGCTAGATACACGCCCAAAGGTGATCTTAACCGGCCATCTTTTAGCATTGTTACAAAGCTAGCACTGTACTCATTGTGCCCCTCAGAGTGAAACATGTGGCCCAGATGATCGCGTATACCTTGTCTTGTAACATGCGTAACCATATGAACAGGAAATCTTCTTAAAAGGAGGGCGTAATCTTCTAGCGATAAAGAGGCCAAGTGTTCCTCGGAAAACAATTTAGCAATATCGTCTTTAGAATAGCCTGCTTCAGCCCATTTTTGAGCCTCAGCTTCATAAAATTCTGCAATTCCTGCTTTTAGTTCCTGATTTGTAGTGTCATCTAGCTCTGCTTCTCTTTGCAGCAAGTTATCTTTACTTTGTAAGTTAACCGCCTGTGAATACGCCAAGTCGCGATGTGTGCCCGTTAGTTGTTTGAGTTTTCTTGATTGCCAGAGACTCAAAGCTTTTTTCATACTCCACCTGGGAATAGCCTCTAATTCAGTCTCCAGGCCTTGAATTTTCCGCAATAGAACCTCTAGAGATTCAGCCTGGGCTTCATTGGCAATGTCTAATGATTCAATTTCAGTTGAGGTAGCTTCTCTTCCTAGTGCACGTTCCGCACGCCTTCCCCATAATTCTTTTGCTAGATGGCTACGCTCTTCCTCTGAGTTTTCCCTAGAGTGGTCTCGTAGAAACCCTGGCACTCTTATAGGACCAGGCCGAGGACTGACACTAGGAAATTCATCATGAATGGTACGAGCTGGATCAGTTTCTTCCATTTTTTGTTTTTATCGTACAGCCTAAGCATAATCTTTTGACCCAAGAGCGTCAATAAGCGCCCATACTTGCATAAACAATGACGATCGGGACGATTGTAGAAAATTTTTATAAGCATAATTTCTTAAGTTTCAGGTATTTTGGTGTAATAATGCACCTATTAAGATGACTAGAACTCATCCCGGAATAATTTATGAGACAGAAAGGCGCCAATTTTTGAGCGAAAAGCCAGAAATGAGAGGAAGCATAACTAAAGTTACGTTGACGAGCAGTTCGGGCTTTGCAGCCAGAAATCTGGCCGTTTATGGCCGGAAAGTTATTCTGGGATGAGTTCTAGCTCCGTAAGAAGCATCGTCGATTATGCCGGGTCCGATGGAACTTTAGTTGACGTAGAATGCCATATTACCAAGGGCCTACCGGCAGTCATAATAATCGGCTATGCTTCAAAAGCAGTAGATGAAGCTAAAGAGCGCCTACGGGCCAGTTTTGCCAACTGCTCTATACCCTTCCCCAAAAAACGAGTTACGCTCAACCTATCGCCGGCCGACATACCCAAAGATTCTACCAGTTTAGATTTGGCGATGGCCGTGGCGGTTCTAAAACAAAGCAAACAAATTAAAGCCGATCATGTATATCAGTACCTATTTTTGGGTGAACTCAGCCTGGATGGCTCATTAAACGCTGTGCGCGGCCTGATTGGCCGGCTGCTTGATGCCAAAAAACTTGGCTTTAACTCGTTTTACATCCCTAAGGCTAACTTAGACCAAGCTTTATTGATACCCGGCATTAACCTGAAAGCCGCTGACAGCTTGCGGGACGTTTACTTAGACCTATCTGACACTTTGAAGCTTAAAGAGCTTAGCAGCGGCCGAGGCAGGCTAGCCAAAACATATAAAAGAGACGAGGTTATTGATTTTTCGGAAGTTACCGGCCAGCCGATTGCCAAACGGGCTCTAGAAATTGCCGCTGCTGGACACCACAACATCTTGCTGCACGGCCCGCCGGGTACCGGGAAAACCATGCTGGCCCGGGCAATGTGCGGCATTTTGCCGGATCTGAACCACGAAGAAGTACTGGAAGTGACGCACTTGCACAGCTTAGCCACCGGTGGAGCAACGCGGATTATGACTTCCCGGCCCTTTAGGACCCCGCACCACACTGCCAGCACCACGGCCTTAGTTGGCGGCGGCACCCGGCCAAAACCCGGCGAGGCATCTCTGGCCCACAGGGGCGTTTTGTTCCTAGATGAGCTGCCAGAGTTCAGCCATAGCGCGCTGGAAGCGCTACGTCAACCCTTAGAAGACGGCAACGTTACCATCGCCCGGGTTAAAGACACAGCCACCTACCCGGCCCAGTTCATCCTGGTGGCCACCCAAAACCCCTGCCCCTGCGGTTACTGGGGTACGTCCAAAACTTGTATCTGCTCGGCCGGCAGTATCGCTAAATACCAAAAGAAGGTGTCCGGTCCTATCTTGGACCGCATTGATTTACATCTGCCGGTACACGACGTTGACCATAAGCGCCTGCTGGAAAAACGCTCCAAGGTGAGTGAGACCGAAGCGATCCGCGACCGCGTACTAAAGGCTTACGAGCTGCAGCGCCAGCGTTTTGGCTCCACCCGGTTCAACAACTCCATGACCAACAAAGAAATCCGTGAAGTCGCCAGCTTAAGCCAGTCAGCCAAGGAGTTACTGGACGCGGCGGCAGCCAAACTGGGCATTTCGGCCCGCGCTTATGTACGCAGCGTAAAGGTCGCCCGGACTATTGCCGATTTGGCCAGCTCGGCTGATATCAACCCCGAGCACATCAGTGAAGCCCTACAGTACAGAGCGCAAAGGAGCGCACTCCAATGAACAAATGTGACAAATGTTCAATGAACAATGCATTCGTCCATTTGTCCATTCGTCCATTTGTCCATTGAACATTGATATCATCTCTGTTATTATCAACCTGAATGGTGAGAACTGAACAATAAGTAGCAAAGACCCCAGAATCAATCAGGCCATCCGAGCCAGCGAGCTGCGCGTCATAGGCGAAGATGGCCGACAATTAGGTGTTATCAGCCGTGCCGAGGCTTTGAGTGCCGCCCAAGCCGAAGGCAAAGATCTGGTAGAAGTCTCGCCCGAAGTGTCGCCGCCGGTGGCCAAAATCGTCGATTGGGGCAAGTATAACTACCAGCGCACTAAGCTGGCCCAAAAAAATCGCAAGAACTCCAAACCGCTTGATGTTAAACAAATGCGCGTCGGCTTAAAAATCGGCGATCATGACTTGGATGTTAAACTGCGCAAGGTTAACGGCTTCTTAGAAGCTGGACATAAAGTGAAAATTACGGTAATCTATCGGGGACGAGAATTAGCCCATAAAGAATTGGGCTTTAAGTTGGCCGAACGTGTTACGGAGCTACTTGGCGAAGACATCGCAGTGGATCAACCACCCCAGTTTGCCGGCCGGCAACTGAATTTTGTCGTAAGGAGAAAGTAACGTGCCTAAAATTAAGACGCATAGCGGCGCTAAAAAGCGCCTAATCATTACTAAGACCGGCAAGGTTATGCGCCGTCACGCTACCGGTGGCCATTTTTTAGAGAAGAAAAGCGCCAGCAGAAAGCGCAACTTTGCTGGCATGGAATCTCTAAGCGGCAAGCAAGCCAAAACTATCAAAAGGCAGCTAGGAACCTAGTCGTGAATAGATCACTCCAATGGACGAATGGACAAATGGACAAATGGACGAATGCATTGTTCATTGAACATTTGTCGCATTTGTTCATTACCCGAGGAGCACAGCGATGAGGGTAAAACGAGGTGTTGCTTCTCATAAGAAGCACCAAAA
>PFEG01000006.1 GCA_002793885.1 Candidatus Saccharibacteria bacterium CG10_big_fil_rev_8_21_14_0_10_47_8 | reverse complement strand
GTGGCGAAACTATCAGTAGCAAAGTTTTGAAGTTCGTCGACGTACAAGTAAAATTGCCGGCGCTCTGCTTCGGGAACATCGGCCCGGCCCATGGCGGCTAGCTGGATTTTGGTAACTATCATAGCTCCTAGCACACCAGCGTTATCTTCGCCCATTAAGCCGCGGCTAAGATTAACTATTAAAATTTTACCTTGGTCCATGATCTGTCGAAGGTTAAAGGTACTTTTTGGCTGGCCGATGATGTTTCTAATCATCGGGTTGGCGGTAAAGGCCCCTACTTTGTTTAACACCGGAGCCACCGCTTCAGAAGCAAATTTATCATTCCAGCTGGCAAATTCAGTTACCCAGAAATTTTTGACCACCGGGTCGTCGATATAGTTGATTACTCCTTGCCTAAACTTTTTATCGGTTAGCATCCGGGTAATATCTAGCATCGTGGAGTTGGGGTAATCAAGTAATGCCAGTAAGGTGTAGCGCAGTATGTACTCCAGCCTCGGTCCCCAGCTTTCAGCGAAAAGACGTTTTAAAACACCCACTAACTCAGAGCTGATGTGGCCTTTCAAAGAAGGATCGGTAATTTCCAGCGGGTTAAAGCCGATCGGGTAGGCAGTATCGGCCGGGTTAAAATAAACTACATCATTAATACGGCGGGGCGGTATGAAACTCAAAACATGCTGAGCGTAGTCACCATGCGGATCAATGACCGCAAACCCTTGGTCGTAATAAATATCCGAAAGAGTTAGTAACTCCAGGGCCCCTGTCTTACCGGTACCAGTTTGGCCCAAAATATAAACATGTCGGCCGCGGTCGCCCCGCCAAATACCAAAGACACTGTTATCACCCCTGAAGTTGGTTACACCGAATAGACTTATATCTTTCTCTTGCTCAGGAACAACTGTAGGTATATTGGGCGGCGGCTCGGCTGTTTTGGTGGTTGCCCAAACGATATTTGGAGTTTCTACCGAAGTATGTGGCAGGTGGAATAAGCTGGCCAGCTCCTCGATGTTTAAGATAAACCCGTTTTCTATGAAAAACCGGGTCTGGTATTGCAGCTGCCTGTCGCGGGAAAAACTGGGAGCCTTAGCTTCAAAACCGTTTAGATTGGTAGTATTAAACTGTTTGAATGCGCCAACTAAGGCTTGCATGCGCAGACGGGCTGTATGTTGGTCGTGGCCGGCATATAGTAAGCGAATTTTAACCTGATAGCCTAGCTTGGTTCCCTTCTCTTGGATAGCTGTCACACGGCTTTTGTCACGTTCTGACATCTCTGGCGCAGCTGGGGCCCCAGGCGTGCCACCGGTTTCCGGTGGCTTGGCCAAAGCGCCGAACACCTGACCGGCATAACTGAGAGCTGTCCCCCCTGCCCCGCTCCCGAAAATGCCGCGGCCTTTTTTAATCTGCTCGACAGTTTTAACACCCCTGCGGTGCCAATTATCAGATATTGGGCGGGCGTTGATTTGTATCCACATCTCCTCGTCTTCTTTGTCCAGCTTAGCCAGCGTGGCGGTGATGGCTGCCAGCGGGTCAACCTCAAAGCTGGGAAAGGTTTTAATAGGTATGGTTTCATTATCGGTCAGGGTTAGCTCAGCGCTATGGATAACAGTTTGGCTGAGTATCCGGTCGGCATAATCTTTGGTTTGTTCGTAAATCTGGGCCGTAGGATACTGGGCGTATATCTGTCCCTCCACAAAGGCTTGTAAGTGCTTGGGTGTCCAAATGTAAAAATGGATACGCTGGCCGATAGCGATAATTTCCATACTTATATGCTCTTGCAGTGTACCGGACAACCGGACCTCTTTTTTGGAGCGCAGGATACCATGTAGGGCCGCCAGCATCTGCTCTGCGGCTAACTCTTTTTTATCATTGGTGCGCGGCACCTCAAGCATTAGTAAACAATGCTCGTGCGCAGCACCTGTGTGTTTTGCTCTCGAGAGTAATCCCATAATTTATCTAAACAACCTTCAGCCTCCTATTATACATCTTTTAGCGTTAGCGTGACCGCTGTATTACGTATGTCGAAGTACTATAACTAAAAGTGGGTCCAGCGTAGTGCGATCGGAGTAACCGACTGGATTATCCCGCGTGAAACGCACACTTTTAGCTATAGTACGCAGGGCTTTACTCAGCCAGAGTGTAGGTTGCCTTAGCGACTCGTTTGAATTGTTTCTTGCCCTGAAGGTTGAGCAAGATGGTGGTTTCTTTAACCTGGCGGCTTTTTAGTACCCGGCGGACAATCTCATCGCGGTGCAAAGCGCCGTTTTCTTTTTTCAAAACTTCGGCAATAACATCAGAAACAGTACCCCGCTTGTAGCCCCACTCGCGAAGAGCGTAAATACCGCGCCCTATCAGCACAAAACGTTTATCTTTAATAAGTTCGTTATGAATGGCTTGGGTAGTGACATTCTTGCGCTTAAAGTCGCTTTTTTTGATAGCCTCGGCAATTTCGGAAAAGTGCATCGGTTTTTTGTTGTCATGCAGGATAACGTAGATTTTATCTCTGATATTCTTAGGGTTGACCATTGGCCACTTAACTAGCCCCCATCGCTCGTTAAGCGACGCGATTCCCTTGGAGATGCCGGCCAGAGCTTCTACGTGCTTAGGGTTATCACTGTCGATTTTAGCGGCTATGGCGTCGATAGTGGTAGGCTCACTGATGTTTCTAATGGCGTCGATGATTTTGCCAACCATATCTCGGATGGCTTTTTCAGTATGCTCACTGGCTAGCCCGATAGCGTGGAAGAAGTGATCGTTGTCTTCTATGATAACTATGCCGGGGCTAAGGTGTGCTAAGAAGGCTACGCGCGCCTGGTCGAGCTTGTTGCTTTCGCGCGTTAAACGGGCGCTGATATCACTGATACGAGCGACATTGCCCATATCTTTGAGTTGTGTGCTGAGGACTTCGTTGATTTCTTTGATGTGAGGCAAATCACGGCTGGCACTGGCCTTCAGTTTAATTATAATGGCCTTTTCCAGTTGCCGGACGCGTTCACGGGTAATACCCAGCAGCTCGCCGATCTGTTCTAGAGTCTCGCGGCGGTCAAACAAACCAAAACGGCGAGCAACTATTTCGCGTTCGCGTTCACGTTCGATTGTTCCCAGGATATCCTGTATCACTTTTTCTACGTCAAGTTGTTGCTTGGCGGCTGCCTCTTCCATATTCATCTCTTCTCTGTTAATTAATGTCTCAGCGGTATTAGGCTTATGCAATTATATAACTTTAGTTTTTAAAAGTCAAACATTTTTTGTTACCGTACATATTTTATCACTAATTAGACGCATACGCACAATCCGGTTATGTATATTTTGCTACAAAACATTTTGCTTATCTTAAAAATTGTGGATAAGTATGATTATTTAGATCTGCTTGGCTGGAAACTTGCGGTGTCCACGGCCCTTATTTACGGGTGCCTCGTCAAGCAGTTTTTGACAGGCTTTCTCTGTTAGCTTAGTTGGGTCTTCATCCTTGGGTATTTTGGCGTTTTTCTTACCGTCTGTAACGTATGGCCCGTAAGGACCGCGAAGGACTTGTATTTTTCCAAACTCAGCGACCACTCTCTCTTTAGCGGCTTTTTCTTTGTTAGCGATAACTTCTTTAGCCTGGGCCTCGGTTATTGTCATTGGGCTGTGGTCTTTTATGCTGAAGAACTGTTTATCCACCTTCACATACGGCCCGAACCGGCCGATATTGGCTGTAATTACTTGCCCGTCGGTTGTTTTACCGACTTCTCGAGGCAGCTCAAACATTGGTAGAGCTTGTTCAAGTGTGACGTCGCTAAGCTCCACTCCTTCGGGCAGTGGCGCAAATTTTGGTTTAGGGGCTTCTTTGTCTTTAGTGTCCGGTGTCTCGCCTAGCTGTAGCATGGGCCCGTAACGGCCAAAACGAGCGATTACCGACTCGCCGGTTTTGGGGTCCTTGCCGAGCTTTCGGGCCTGAGAAGTTTCTGCCCGGGTGGCATCACCCGATTTCTCAACTAGCGGGTGAAAGTGCCCGTAAAACTGTTTTAACATGTTCTGCCAACTGATTTTGCCCTCGGCTATGTCATCAAATTCGTCCTCGGCCTTCGCGGTAAAGTCGTAATCTATGATGCTGGCAAAGTACTTGGCTAGAAAATCAGTGACAATTTCTGCCAAAGGAGTTGGTACCAGTTTAGCCCGATCGGCCCCTACTGTTACGGACTGTGTGGTTCGTACGACGTTGCCGTTTTTGAGGCTAAGTTCTATGACATCTCTGGGCTGGCCCTCTAGATCTTTTTTCTCTATATATTCCCTGGTTTGGATAGTGCTGATAGTCGGGGCGTAGGTGCTTGGCCGGCCAATGCCTAACTCCTCTAGTTTTTTAACCAGGCTGGCCTCGCCGTAGCGTGCGGCCGGTTTAGTAAAAACTTGCAGTCCCGCCAAATCGTTTAGGTTTAGGCTTTGGCCTTTGGTTACGACCGGCAGTATGCTATCGTCCTTGCCGCCGCCGTAGACCTTAAAAAAGCCATCAAAGGTCAACACTTCGCCGCTAGCTAAGAACTGTTCTTTTTTACCGCTGATATCAATTAATACTTCGGTCTTTTCCACTGCTGCTGGAGCCATCTGGCTGGCAACGGCCCGGCGCCAAATCAGTTTGTACAATTTGATCTGTTGCGCATCAGCTCCGGCGCTTTCTTTGTCTACGTGAGTTGGCCTGATGGCTTCATGGGCCTCCTGGGCGGATTTGTTTTTGGTCTTATATTGCTTAACTTGGCTATATTTTTCGCCGTATTTGCTGGTGATATATTTTTGGACCGCGTCAATCGCGACGGGTGATAAGTTCGTGCTATCGGTACGCATGTAGGTTATGTGGCCATGTTCGTATAGCCGTTGAGCTAGCGTCATGGTTTGCCTAACGCTGTAACTGAGCTTTCGGGAGGCTTCTTGCTGCAAGGTGCTGGTAGTAAACGGCGCTCCCGGCGAGCGGGTACCGAGTTTTTGCTCGACTGAGGCGACCGTAAATTTGGCTTTAGCGATATCGCCTAAGAATTTCTCGGCTGTTTCGACGGTTTTTAGCTTATCTGTTAGCTCGGCTGGCAGTTCTCCTTTGCCGGCTTCAAAAACAGCCGATATTTTAAATGAGCTTTCGGCGGCGTGGGCTTTAATCTCGCGTTCTCGCTCAACTATCAGCTTAACAGCCACGCTCTGGACCCTTCCAGCGCTTAAACCGGCTCTAACCTTTTTCCATAGCACCGGACTAAGCTCATAGCCCACTAATCGGTCCAAAATACGCCTGGCCTGCTGGGCGTCGACCAGCTTCATGTCTATGGTCCGGGGGTTAGCAACGGCTTCTAGTATGGCCGGCTTGGTGATTTCGTGAAAGATGATACGCTTAACCCTTTTAGGATCCAACCCCAATATCTGGGAAACATGCCACGCAATCGCTTCACCTTCGCGGTCGGGGTCGCTGGCCAGCCAAACGGTCTTGCTTTTAGCAGCCTTTTTCAGTTCTTTTACTATAGCTGTTTTATCTGGGCTAACTTCGTAAGTCGGCTCAAAATTTTTCGCTACGTCAACACCAATACCTCCCTTTTTAGGCAGGTCACGGATGTGACCGAAGCTGCTTTTTATCTCAAAATCTTTATCCAGATACTGGGTAAGGATTTTGGCTTTGGTTGGACTTTCTACGATAACTAAGTTTTTTGCCATACAACGCACATATTATCATGAATAATATGTGCATTTACCGATTTTACATTTAACAGCTCACATTGATTTAACAATTAACATTTAATTATTGTAGCTACAACGAAAAATGATAAATGGACAATTAAGGGTAAATGGAAAACGGCCAATGGTAAATGTTTAGTTAGGCAAGTGTCCAATTACCGGCGCCTAGGCTTCTGGCTACACCAGCTATCTCTAACATCGTTAAAAGGCTGCTTATCGAAGCCGCGTCCAACTTGCTGGCTAGCGCCAGCTCTTCTTGGGAGTGAATGCCGCTAGAAATCAGTTTAAGCAAGGCCTGCTGATCCGGGCTGCCCTTAAATCTACTGGCCTTTGTAGCTTTTTTGGGGTTGATTCCCAACGCGAAGAAGATATCTCCGGCATCTGTTGCTGGTATGGCGCCACTTTTAATTAGGTTATTGCAGCCCTCGCTGCCCGGGCTGGTGATATTACCCGGCACTGCCATGACAGTTTTTCCCTGCTCCAGTGCGAAACGGGCTGTATGCAACGTGCCACTGTTAACTGCGGCCTCTGTAATTAACAATATATCCGCCAAACCGCTGACTATCCTGTTGCGGGCAATAAAGTTCAGTTTGTAGGGCGTGGAGCCTGGCGGATATTCGCTTATCAATGTCCCACCCTGGCTTAAGATATTTTGTGCTAGGTTATTGTGCGAAGCTGGGTAGATATTATCAAGCGGGGTTGGCAAAACAGCGACGGTTTGCCCGTTTGCCTCTAAGGCGGCTTGGTGGGCTATAGAATCGATCCCCAGCGCCAGACCGCTGATAATTACTACGCCTACGCCGGCCAGCTCGCTGACTAACCGCTCGGTAACCTGACGCCCATAGGGGCTAGCCCGTCGGCTGCCAACTACGGCTACCTTAGGTTTATCAAGCCACTCCACGGGGCTAGTCCCTAGAACAAATAGTTGTTCAGGCGTGCTGGATATATGCCGGAGCACCTCTGGGTAAGAGGAGTCGCTAAGCTTAAGAGTCTTGACATTTGGCAAATTCATTAGAGGGTATTGACTTTATGTCACTTATTCGCTAAAATTGCAATCCGTAAGTACCAATATGGTACTTGCCGCACCTTATACCCCCCATTTCTAACTCCGCTTTATTGGCGGACCAAGTTAGATTGTTTGAGAGATTACTAGCTGGCTTACAAGTTGTACCCTCCACTTACCAGCTAGTTCCCGCGCCTTTTAGGTACGTTTTAGTATAGTTAGCCGATGCATTTTATAGCAAATGCTCAAGCTAAAAAATAGCTAAAAGGCGCGGGAACTCTTAGACATACTAACCCCTTTAACCCTTGCCCCGCACCTTTTCAGGGTGGAACAGTCCCGACGTATCGTCGGGGTTGTGTAACTCCTTGAAAAGGTGCTGGGTCGCTCCCGTTTCAACGTGGGTGAGTGAGTGCGCCTTAGGCGCATTGTTCATTTTTGAACTGGCTCGGATATACTCTTTGTTTAGAGACTCCGCTCGCTTCGCTTATGGTGGGTTGAAGGGTGTAATAGGCCTCCAGCGGTGCCCACCCCCTCTGGAGGCCTTTTAGGATCACATATCGCCCTGGCCTGCTCCCTGGCAGAGCCAGGAACCCTGCCAGTGCTTGTGACGTCTGGCGGTGTCGCAAGCTCCAGTGCTCTTCGCTGTATCCTATATACAGCTCATGCGCGCTTCGCTTGCTCCTACCCAGACATTCCCATATGTGCCCCTAAAATATCTACGAATATACCGTAAGATTAATATTTTGACTAAAGTAGCATAAAATAGTATAATAAATTTATGAGTAAGCGTAAAGAGAGACCCCCAATACCTTCACCAGCAATAGATGGTTTTTTAGAAGTAACTATTGGAGCTATGCAATCAGGCATGTCATTACGAGAGCAATCAAGAGAAATCTTAGATGTAATACAAGATCATGAAGAAAAATTAATTCCAAGAGAACTTAAGCGAGATCCAGAAAATCAGCAGCGAGAAGAAGCAGCCCAATATCATCTGGGCCAAATAGCAGCAATCAATGCTTTGATAGATGAAGAACCTAAAAAAAGAGCGGGTTTCTTTCTAACGGAAGAATAGGCCTCTTTTTATAATACAGAGCGGGTTTTGTGGGATAGGTTACCATTTAATATATATTTGGTAATTAGCGTGGTGGCTTCATTTTTGATGAGCGGGAGAGTTTCCTGCTCTTTTTTATTGAACCGGCCTAATACGAAGTCACTAGCATCGGTTTTTTGGCTTATTTCGCTGCCGATGCCGATTCTTAGGCGCCCAAAATCGTCGCCTAAGTGATTTATAAGCGATTTAACGCCATTATGGCCGGCATCCGAGCCGCCAAGCCTGATACGCAAGTTACCGAACTCTACGGCCAGCTCGTCATACACAGCCAGGGTTTGGGCATTATAGACTCTGTAGAACTTTTGAACAGCGCCGGCGGCCTGGCCGCTATCGTTCATGAATGTGGTGGGTTTACACAAAATGACCCGAGTATCACCCTGAGTATGTATTGTGAGGTGGCACTTTAAGTCTTTTTTAGTGACCCAGCCTGGAAAATCGTTTTTTTTGGCGAATTCGTCAACCACGGCAAAACCGACGTTGTGTCTGGTACCATCGTATTCTTTGCCGGGGTTACCCAGCCCGATAATCAGTACCGTCCGGTTAGATCCGATGCTATAAAGCGGTGAACCGCTTAGCATGTCCCGTTTTTGCTCAAATAAAGCCATGCACCAATAGATTAACATCTATTGGTGGGTAGCTAGTAGTTTGCAGTTGGTAGCTGGGCCTTGGTCGGACTCCCTATCTACTATCTACTAGCTACCATCTACTAATTTTAGTGTTTCTCGATAAACCAGAACTTGATAGCTGAGCCGCTGTATGGCCATTGCTCGCGAAACGAGCGTTCCATATAACGTTTGTAGCTCCAGTGCAAGAACTTGGTATGGGAACCAAAAACTTTAAAGCTAGGGATGGGATTGTCTGTCTCTTGGACGATGTAATTTAGCTTTGGTTGGCGATTTTTAAGGCCGGCCGGCGGGTGAATGTCCACAGCGCGGCGCAACCAGCGGTTAAGCTCAGTGGTCTTGATAGTTTGGGCGCGGGAGGCGGCGATATCTAGCACAAGGTCGAATATTTTAGTAACGTTCTGCCCCGTAACGGAACTGGTAAAAATTAGCGGCGCCCAAGGGACAAAGGCAAAGTTGCTGGCAATCTGAGGCACCAGCAGGTCGCGGGTATAGGCGTCTTTATCAACGCTGTCCCATTTGCTAACCACCAAAACTAATCCCCTACCCGCTTCTTTAACTAGCCCGGCGATTTTTTGGTCTAATGCCACGTTAAGCTCCGCGGAATCCAGTAATAATAAACAGATATCAGCTTCTTCTATGGCAGCTAGTGAGCGCAGCACGCTGAAATGCTCCACCCCGCGCTCTATTTTGCCGCTGCGGCGAATACCGGCGGTATCCATCAGTTCGATTTCAATTTGCTGGTAACGGACGGTGATACGGTTGACATCGCGCGTGGTACCGGCCCGATCGGCTACGATGGCCTGCTGTTTTTTGGACAAAGTATTAAAAAGCGCTGACTTGCCAACGTTGGGCCGGCCCAAAATAGCCAAACGCAGGCGGTTTTTGGCTTGTTTGATACGGGCTTTTGGCAATATCGCCACCAGATCATCCAGTAACTCTTCAAAACCAATCTTTTGGGTGACGCTGGTGGCTAACACCGGTTTGATGCCAAGCGTTAGCCATTGATTTAAGTCGGTGCTTTTATTCTTGTCGATTTTATTGACCACCAAAATAACTGGCTTCTTACTTTTTAAGGCTAGCTTGGCAACCTTGCGATCCTCGTCAAGCGGAGGTACATCGGCTTCGGTGACTACGATAATGATATCGGCTGCGTCGGCAGCTTGGGCAATCTGTTCTTGGATTGTTAGTTCAAACGAGTCGGCTGCCTTTTTTAACCCGGCGGTATCTACTAGCCAAAAGTCTTTGCTGTTCCAGCTAGCTCTTCCAGTTATACTGTCACGGGTTGTGCCAGGCTCGTCGGCAACTATGGCCTCGCGGCGGCCGATGATAGCATTAAAAATGCTGGACTTTCCAACGTTAGCTCTACCGACGATAGCGACTATCGGTACTTTTTCACTACTCATTAATTTGTATTATACCTTGAAATAACAAGACCACACCTTTAGTAACTAAACTCTAAGGCGTGGTTTTGTGTTGAGAAAGCTTCTCTAGACGCCGCTTGAGGCGGTTGGGGGAGCCAGTGGATCGGTTGGGGTCTCGGTTGGGGTCTCACCACCCTCAGCTGGTGGTGGCTGAGATACGACGGGCATTGAACCGCTACCCTCAGCTGGGACGGCTGGTGTTGGATCCGCTGGTATTGATGCGCCAGCAGCTGGCGCTGGAGAGCCGGACACAAAATCGTTAATTTGATTTTGTACGCTGCTCTGCTCATCGGCGGTGCTGGGCTGGCCTACGCCAGTTCCGTCCGAAGGTGTGGCTGAGCCACTGATTGGGTTGGCGCCTGCACTGCTGTCTCCAGCTGGTGGCATTGGCGCGCCTGCGTTGGTTGGTGTTGTGTCTTCTGGCATGGATTTCTCGCTTTCTTTATTATTATTTGAAGACGAATCGGCTGTGCCGGGTTTTAAAACCTCGCTGACTACTCTGGCAAAATCTTCCAGAGTAACTTGAGACTTCACTAAATACTTTATCACGCCTAGCTTTTCGCCGCGAGCCTGGTCTTCGGCTTGCCCGAGCGCAGTCATCATGACCACCTTGACCTTTTCCATTCCTGGCGCCGCTCTAAGCGTTTCCAGCATCTCAAAACCAGAGAGTTTGGGCATCATTACGTCGGCGACTATTAGGTCGGGTCTTTCGCGCATGGCTACCACTAACGCTTCTTCGCCATTGCTGGCCGTCAAAGTCTGAAAACCGTCGGCTTGAAGCCGCATTTCAAAAATTTCCCGGAGGTTGTTGTCGTCCTCGACCAGTAATACTTTAACCATTTTTAGTTCCGTATACCTATTATATCGCTATTGCTTGGCTTTATTGTAGCACGATGTCACCTCGGGCTGTCCAGAGGACTAATCTGCGAGGCCTGTTGGCGTTGTAACTCTAAGGCCTTCTCGCCTGTTAATCGCGGTAAATTGATAAAAAAGGTACTGCCTTTATCTACCCGGCTTTCTACCCAGATTCGCCCGTTATACATCTCTATTATCTTGCGGCTGATAAACAGCCCCAAGCCAGTCCCGCCTATACTGCGGGTCATAGAGTTATCTACCCGGTAGAATTTCTGGAAAAGATGGGGTAGATCTTCCGATGGTATGCCCGGCCCGGTATCTTGGACTTGAATCTGTATTACCGATGAATCACCTGTCAGCCTGAGCGTCACGGTGCCCTCCATAGTGTATTTGATGGCGTTATCGATGATATTTTGCAATACCTCGCGCAAGCGGTTGGGGTCCACGAAGGCGTAATAAAGCGGGCGTACTACTTGGCCGCTGGATTTTTCTTGGTCGCCGCTGACTACGAGGCGCAAGTCGAGGCGCTTAGCTTTAGCGTTAAATTTACCAGTATCTGCCGCTTGCTCGACGATTTCGCCGATTTCTGCGACCACCGGATAACTGACCAGGCGTCCGTCCTCAGCTTTTGAGCTGTTAAGCAGATCTTGGAATAATGTCCCCAAGTGTTGAACGGAGGCACTGGCTTTAACTAAATATTTACGGGCGTTGTCATCCATTTTGGCGATTTTTTCGTTTTGGGCCAGCGCTAGGTAGCCCTCAATTGCGGCTATAGGGGTACGCATCTCGTGGCTGGCTGTACTTATAAAGTCAGAGCGCTGGCTCTCCTCGGCTTTTTCCTTAGTGATGTCCCTAAAGACTCCAATCACGCTGCCAGCTGGTTTCTCATCCTCTATAACTGGCGAAACGATTATCGATACCGGGATATGCTTACCCGATTTTGTGCGTAGCACCGACTTACTGTCTCTTGACGGCATGCCGGTTACTAAAGTTTTACCAACCGGATGAGTCTCGGAGGGATATGGTGTACCCTGCGCATCCAAGAGAGTTAGCACACTCCGAAAGTCCAAGCCTACCGCTTCCTCGGCCGGCCAGCCGGTAATGTGGCTGGCAGCCGGATTAAACAGATTAATCTGCCCGTCGTCGCCAACCATTACTACACCGTCTTCTATGGCGCTAAGAATGAAGTCGGAACTCAGGCGTTCGTTTTTCATAACGCTTTCGCTAACCGCTAAGCCACCTTGGCGCCTGGTGGTTTTAGGGCGTTTGTTACGGCTAAATAAGCCCACTGATTTCCCCGCTTGCTAAGGTTCTCTTCCTTGCAGCTTGGCCTTTCCCGCTCATTTTAATATGTTTTTCCACCTTATTACAGAAATTCTAATGCTTACATTATCTTGCGGAGAGCTACTTTATGCAACCAGAACCTTTTCGCGATTATGCGTTGACTCATAAAATATTTTTACCAAAACAACTTTTTGCAGACGTCAAAGTCCTTACCTTTTGTTTGCAGTAACGAATAGGTAGTGGTATGGTACGGATATGTCGCACGAAAATGACAATATTGGCTCTGTTGCTGTCATGGATTTACCGGGCGTATTTCCCGTTGGTATTGTTGATCGGGCAGTTGCCGCCAGCGCTATCGATAATCCAGGTGTAATGATTTCACCTGACACCACTGTCTGGTACCGACGCGAAGCAACCGACCAACTCACGCGGCTGGCTGCCGCGGGCTACGCAGAACCTGTAGTGAACGTTATGAACTCTCTGGAGTCAGATGACCCGCAAGTTGCCTATGCTCTTGGCGTAAATATTTTGCGAACCCTAAAAAATTATCCGGATTCACTCTCGGAAACTGACAGCAAAGCTCGCCGCGACGTACTCGGCCACATAGCTTTAATTTTGGACAACGATAGCCGGTTACCGCAACAAGATCAAACGTTTACCGCCAGTGATCGTGAATTTCTTGCAGCTGATTTTGCAGAGTCCGCTGTGTTTGACACTTGGACTTGGCGTCAATGTACTTCGTGCCAGGGGTCGAGACGGATTCTGGAAAAGCGTAGCGACGGGGGTCTTGAACCGGTATCATGTCCGGGTTGTTTAGGGGTCGGAGAGCAGTTTAAGCCCTAATCGCTGTGCCTTATCTTGGTGACCCCTGCGGGATTCGAACCCGCGATCTTCTGGATGAGAACCAGATATCCTAACCGCTAGACGAAGGGGCCAACAGGTACATTTTACATTTATCATTTAACATTTAACATTAATTTTACAATTTAGCATTTTCCAGGGAATGATAATTGAAAAATGACAAATCAATGAAAATTGTGAAATGCGAATCGGTAAATAGTGTTCCCTAGGGGGTGTAGGTTATCATACCGGCGTTACCCAGAGCCGTAAACCAGGTTTGGCCGGCATCCAGCTTTATTGGCGCACCGCCGTTATCGGCAAATGAAAATTGGCTGGTCCGGCCGGCTTTAGTCCAAGTACCAGGAGTTACGCCGCCATCCTGAAAGACAAACATTTGCCCACTGCCCGTACTGGCATAGCCGCTGTGGCCTGTGCCATCGACTAAGCTGTAGGGAATTATCAGAGCAACCACTACATTAGGGTGCAGCTGCTGGCCGGTTTTGTCGGCTTCGCTAGAGGTGGCCCGGTGGACTGCCCCGCCCTCGCTGCGCAAGTAGCTGTTGGTGGCAGCATCGTAGTCATAGTGAACATTATAGGTTGGCCCGGATATTGCCAGATTTATGGTTTTAGCGGTCGGTACGGCGATTTTAGCGTCTGCCTTTCTGGTAAATGGGGTAAATTTGCTGCTGACATAGCCTTTGGCTTTATTTAAAGCATCCATTTTCTCGAAACTGGTGTACACATTGTGGGGCGCTGCTCTTGAAGACACCCGCCGGTAGCTGCCGGCATTGAAGAATTGATCCAAATCCTTCATGCCGCTTCTTACCTGTGCTAGTGCTTCGGGACTGCCGCCTACGTGCGCGATTGAGGCGTCATACGGGGCCAACCAATCCAAATAATAAGGCCGTAGACTCCTAACCGGACCAACATATTGTGGCTGGGCATCTTGGTAAAGGGTCAAAAAGCGGGTTATGCCGCCTTCGGCGATGGCTTCGTAAACGACGCCGGCCTGATCTATCCCGGACTGAGGCCTGGCATCCTGGCTATTTTCTATCATGATACCGGTTACCGGGCGGGCGGCTGCCTCGGGCGTAACCTGCAGGCCGGTTAGGGGCGAGGCTAAGGTGGTAGGCTTAACCACTTTTGGCTTGGCAGTTTTATGTATCTGCAAAGAAGGTTCTGAACTGGGACGAATGTAATTAAAATAGGCTATCGCCCCAGCGCCAAAAATTAAAAGGCTGGCGGCAATAATCGCGAAACGCTTATTCTTG
>PFEG01000046.1 GCA_002793885.1 Candidatus Saccharibacteria bacterium CG10_big_fil_rev_8_21_14_0_10_47_8 | reverse complement strand
ACAAGCCGCCGACGGGGGAGTTCGTGCCCCCGGACCACATCTACGTCGGCAAGACCGCTCCGGTCTGCGTCGACAACGTGAAGGACCCGAACGGCGACCGGGTCTCCCTGGTCTTCGTCTTCCAGGACACGAACGGCAACGAGGTGGGGCAGAAGATCGGCCCCGTCTGGCAGCAGCCGGGAGGCGCCTGGTGCCAGAACTATCAGGCACCGGACGAGCCGCAGCAGGTCACTGTCTTCGTCACGCTCAGCGATGGGCGAGGCGGGTCGGTCACCCTCAGCGACAACGTCCCGATCTGGCCGGACCAGTTCTAGGACGGATCAGGAATCAGTAGTAGTCGGTGAGAGTGTCGAGCCGTTCGCGCTCGAGGCGGATCCTTTATGGGATCCTTTCCTCGCGATGAACACGCTCCATTCACAAGGTCGTCCCGCGCAAGCGGGACGACCAACTCACCAATTTTAAAGACAAATGACTATCTAGTTTGCAGTTCAATTAAGTTACTCAAGTAAAGGAGACAATAATATGTCACGATTATTTAAGTTGGCCGCAGTGCTCTCCGTAGTACCTGCTGTTGCTTTTGCCAGCCCCGTTCGGGCTACCGTTCAAAGTTCTGTCGAAGGCGGTGATATTTACCGCGTTAAAAATATAACCAAAAATGTAGACTTCAT
Organism: Candidatus Saccharibacteria bacterium CG10_big_fil_rev_8_21_14_0_10_47_8; assembly: GCA_002793885.1. Classification (GTDB taxonomy): domain Bacteria; phylum Patescibacteriota; class Saccharimonadia; order Saccharimonadales; family UBA10212; genus 21-14-0-10-47-8-A. Next base: position 13,855 of record PFEG01000046.1, on the reverse strand, counting down.
AGATCCAGCTAAAGCTGATGCCTGTGACGTTTTGCAGTACAAAGTTCGAATTCACAACCCCGGTCCTACCGAGGTTCTGACTAACGTCACGGTTCAAGCTGGTTTCCAGACCGCAGCTTCAACCAAGAACGTGTCCATCATAACTATGCGGGCCTCTAATGCTAGTCCTTCAAACACTTCCGACACAGCGACTGTTAATCTGTCGTCTGCTCAAGGTTTGAACTATGTTAGTGGAAGCACCGAACTACTTGATGCCAACGGCAATCTTATCAAGACTTTGCCTGACGGTATCACTCAAGCTGGTGTAAGCATCGGTAATGTTGGTGTATCTGTCAACGAGAAGCGATTTGTGCAGTTTAAGGAAAAAGTTAACTGCCCAACACCTCCAGTTACACCTCCGGTAACTCCACCTACTCCCCCAGTAACTCTGCCCGCCAAACCTGTTATTCCGGTAGTTCAGGGTAAGACCACTGAGTTGCCTAACACTGGTCCTGGTGATGTAGCTGCTGTATTTGCTGGTGCTAGCGCCTTTGGTGCTGCTGGTCACTACATTAGCCGCCGTTTTCGCCGTAACTAACTAAAATCTTTCAACCACATCAGCCTGTCATCCGGCTAAGCCGAATGTACTGCTGATGCTCTTGGCGCAGCACTTTGTTGCAGCTTCTGGTACGCGTTTACCGTATTTAATACGGCTCACTTGCGTTCCTCAGCTGCGCCTAGTGCTGCATCCAAGTGAAAAGAGTTTAGTTGTGTTCGTGCAGTTCCATGCTCTGTTTGTAAAAAGCGAGTTAGTTTAGTATATATTCTCTTGCCCGCTAAATTTTAATGCGGGGTGCTTGCACCGTACCATTTCGGGGTGGAAGTAGTCTGCAATCAGATTACGAAAACGCCTGTAAATGGCGCGGTGTGGATAAGCATTTGCTTTAAAGCAGTAATTGTGCTAGCCTAACTCATAGGATAACAGAGTAGTAGTGACTGACCGCTCTCTTCCAAAACAAACAATTTGGTAAAGCAAAAAACCCTTGCTGGCTATTCAGAGGTGGAGGCTAAGCGGGGTTTTTTGGTACCCAAACCCTCCACCGACGGACTTGCTACAAGGATTATCCTTGTAGCATAAGCGCGTTAGCTATCGGCGAGGAAGTGTTTTAGTTGCTGTCGCTCAGCTCGCATTGCTTTGTAATCCTTCACAAAGTCAGCATAATTGCTCAACTCATCATTATGCATCTCTAAAATTTTTTTAGGATTGATCCATTCGGCATGTTTTAAGCCAATATAATACGGGTAGCTGGAGTATCGATAAGTCTTGTAATCCTCCCCGATATCTTGCGGATTCAGATGAATATACCGGCTGATGTGCCATAGGTAATCATCATTTTGGATTAAGCTGGCTTTATATGACGACTCAAAGAGTACTCCTCGGCGTTTGTGAGACTTGTTGAAGTAAATACTGTAAGCCGTCATGACACTACGCATTAGACTGGTCAGGCCCTCACTCTTTTTGTTATATATCAATAGATGGAAGTGGTTGGGCATCAAACAATAGGCAAGTAGTTCCACATTTTCACGCAAGTGAGGCACGGGCCGTCTGTTTATATCGTGAACCTGCTCCTCGGATAGGTATATTTTGAACAGATTCAAGAACGAACTAGAATCCTTCTCGGTCATGAAAACGTTTTGATGATAGACCCCACGATTATAGACATGGTAATAACTGTCAGCAGCAAATTCTTTAACGACATTTCTAAGCGGCATTTGCTACAAGGATAATCCTTGTAGCAAACAGATGTCAATGGTGTGAAAATGTGGTAGTATAATGCCGTTATTGGCTTCATCCATAATACTCATTATGGCAAGACCATAACGGGGCCCCATCGTCTAACGGTTAGGACACCAGGTTTTCATCCTGGCAATAGGAGTTCGATTCTCCTTGGGGTCACCATGAGATTACCCGAACTATAAAGTTCGGGCTTTTTGCACCCTCAACAGCTAGTATTTAGATTACCTTTTTGCCATACTTACTATCAGAAAAAGAGGTGGGTTAATTGAATAAAAAAACCGTACGTGATGTTGACTTAAAAGGTAAGCGGGTGCTGATGCGAGCCGATTATAATGTTCCGATAAAAGACGGGGTTATTATAGATGACTACCGCATTAAGCAGTCGCTGCTGACCATCCAATATATTTTGAGCCAAGAGAGCGCTAGTTTGGTTATTATCTCTCACCTGGGAAGGCCAAAAAGTCCTGCCGATAAAGACTGTACGCTGGCTCCGGTGGCTAAAAGACTTACCAAGCTACTTGGCGCAGATGTGGCCTTTGCCGGTGATTGTATCGGCGAGTTGGCCGAACAAGCTTCAAACCGGCTGAACCCCGGCGGTGTCCTACTTTTAGAAAATGTCCGGTTTCATAAGGAAGAAGAGAAGAACAACCCCGAATTCGCCAAAGCCATAGTTGTAGCTACCGGCGCAAAAGTTTTTGTGCAGGATGGTTTTGGAGTGGTGCACCGAGCGCATGCTACGACAGAGGCGATCACTAAACTGCTGCCATCGGTGGCCGGGTTGCTTCTCCAGAAAGAAGTAGACACCATAACCAAGGTGATGGAACAGCCCGAGCACCCACTGGTAGCGGTTGTGGGCGGCGCTAAAGTTAGTGACAAAATTGACATACTAAGACGATTAATTGCCATAGCCGATTGCGTGGCGGTGGTTGGCGCGATGGCCAACAACTTTTTGAAGGCGGAGGGCGTGAATATCGGTAAAAGTATTTATGAACCCGAAGTTCTGGATACGACCCGGGACATTCTTGAAACGGCCCGTAAGACGGAGGCCAGCCGCCAGTTTAACTTTTTAGTGCCTGTGGACGTGGTGGTATCTAAAGCTTTGGACGGATCCGCTTTGACCCGCGAGGTGGATCTAGCTAGCCACTCATTATCCGACATCGAGGCTTACCCTAAAATGCCGCCCGTTCCTGCCTATACCGTTGCCCCGGATGAGCTGATTTTGGACATCGGGCCGATAAGCGCCGCCTATATTGGTGGGGCCGTAAAAAATTCTAAGACAGTTATTTGGAACGGTACTTGCGGTGTAACCGAGACCAAAGGTATAGCCGGAGCTCATGACCCGTTTGCCCACGGCACCAGGATAGTGGTTGACGCCATGATTGGCGCTAGCCGTCGGCACCAAGGGCCTTTCACGCTGGTTGGAGGCGGTGATACAGTAAGTTACATGGAGACTCAAGGATTGGTAGGCGATTTCAGTCACGTTTCTACAGGCGGCGGGGCCAGCTTGGATTTGATGAGCGGAAAGACTTTGCCAGGAGTTGAAGCGCTACTAGACAAAAGTGCATCTGAACCCGCTACCCAGATGCCGGAACCGAGACGGCTATAGTAAGCTGGCCTGTATTTTTGTACAATAAGCTCAAGCGAATAAGTTATGCGAAAAATTCTAGTAGTGGGCAATTGGAAAATGCACTTAAATGCCAGTCAGGCTAGTTTGTTGGTACATCGTTTACAAGAGCGTGTGATGATTCGCCGCGATGTGGAAGTAGTGCTGGCGCCTAGTATGCTGACTCTTCAACCGTTAAGCGTCCAAATTGATCGCCGGAAATTCAGGCTAGCCGCCCAAAACGCTTATTTTAGAGACGAGGGAGCCTTTACTGGCGAAGTTAGCTTTACGATGCTAAGAGACCTAGTGCACTACGTAATCGTTGGCCATAGCGAACGCCGACATATATTTTCAGAAGAGCTAGATATGATCCGCGACAAGGTCGCCGCCAGTGTTCGTAACGAAATTACACCTATACTGTGCGTCGGTGAAACCAAACGCGAACGCTCAGACGGTGAGACCAAGCAAGTACTGCACGATCAGTTAATGACGGCGCTGAATAATTTGACGGCCCGAGAGGTTGGCCAGATGGTTATAGCCTACGAACCGGTGTGGGCTATCGGGACGGGAGATGTTGCCAAGCCCGACCAAATCGCGGAAGTTATCGATTATATCCGTGGTTATGTCCGGGATGTTTTTGGCCCTAAAGCCTCAAAAGAAGTTCGTATTTTATATGGCGGTAGCGTAACCCCAGAAGTAGTATATGGTTTTTTGGATGTGCCGGGCGTAGATGGGTTTTTAGTAGGTGGAGCAAGTCTTAATTATTATAGTTTCGCTAATATCGTAGACGCGGCCTATAAATGGCAGCGAGAGAAAGGGGAAGTTTAAAACATGGACGACAGAGTATTTGACGTCAGCAAGCCAAACAGAGCAGTACCCAGTGCCACAAGTAAACCAATTATAGTGGGGCATCACCCGATTATGAGCGACCCAATGGTAACCGGCCGGGCCAGTGAGCCCGCCAAGGCTTCAGTAGCACCCCAACCTTTTGCTCCTGCAGCTAACGAACCCGAAACACCTCACACTATGTCCCACACCTTTCCCTCGATATCTGATAGCACCGAATCCTTACCGCCTGTTGATGGGGGTATAGGAGGCCTATCAGACAATCTGACTGTTGGCTCAGAGCCCTCGCCGGCCAGCGCGGCAGGGGGCGACCAACAGTTTATCCGCCCTGATCAAACAGAAGAAGCTCAGCATAATTGGTCACCGCCCAGCCACCCTTCAGTTACACCGGCGCCTATTAGCCATCACCCCCGCGGCAGCAAAAAAACCATGATGCTGATTGTCCTAATTTTGGCTGTGTTAGCAGGGGGCTATCTGGTAATCGATGCCGGACTAATTGGCAAGGGTATCAACCTGCCCTTTCACATATTTAAACAAGATAGTCAAACCCAAACGCCCGTGGCTACTAAAACAGCAACTCCCACCAGCCAGACTGCTAGCCCGAGCTCTTCAACTTCACTGCCAGAGGGTTTTACAGCCTATAAGTTGGCAAGTACCGGTTTAAACATTCCTTACCCCAGCGTTTGGGGCGAGCCGACGTCTGCCCCCGAGACGGGCTACTCCAAACGAGGCGGTACCAATAAGGCCGATGTGACCTATGCCTATTTAGTAAACTTCGCGACCAACAAAGACATCCAAATTGCCGTAACCTCAGGCCAGTATCTGCCAGCCGCCCGCACCACCGCCCTATACTATGACTTTTTACAGTGGTGTACCGGCACTGCCGACGCTAAATTCTATAAACAAATGCTTCACTTCACTACGGTAGCTGGAACAGACACGCCCAGCACCGCGACCTGCGACCAAGGCCCGCTGACTGATGCCGTAAAGGTAAACGATACGACCATTGTGCAGACTGGTACCAAAGCCGTTGATGGAACGACGGCCGGGGACATTTATACTCGGAATCTCAAGATTACCAACCTGCCGGTCATGAGAGTTAAAGACATTACCGGAAAAAACGGTGATAACATCAAAAAAATATTAGAAAACTTGACGTTAGACACTACCGCCAAAACTCAGTAATCGGACTCGCCTGTTACAATTATTAGATGAGCGGTGAGCAAAACATTCTTTTTGACGGCCTAAATCCGGAACAGAAACGGGCTGTAAAAACCGTGGATGGGCCGCTTTTAATTGCGGCCGGCGCGGGCAGCGGCAAAACTAAAACCCTAACTCATCGCATCGCCTATTTACTGGCCGGTAAAAAGGCTACGCCCTTCAATATTTTGGCGGTTACTTTTACCAATAAAGCGGCCGGAGAAATGCGTGAACGCGTAGCCAAATTAACCGGTAATAATCCCGAAAATCGCGGGTTTATGCCATTTATGGGCACTTTTCACAGTATTTGCGTGAGAATCTTGCGCCAGGATGGAGAGGTGGTAGGCATTCCCAGAAATTTTGTCATTTGGGACGAAGGCGACAGGGTGGCAGCCGTTAAACAGGCTTCTAGAAAAATCTCCGTAGACGAAAAAACCTACCCGGCGCGGATGCTGGCGTCTATGATAAGCAGTGCTAAAAATGAGATGGTATCACCTGTTGAATTTGCCTCCGTAGCTTCGAGCCCAGCCGGCCATGTTGCCGCCAAAGTTTTCCCGGCGTACGAACAGATGCTCCATGAGTCTGGCGCCATGGACTTTGATGATTTAATTGGCCGGGCTGTGGCAATGCTAGCTAGCCAACCAGAAATTAGAAAAAAATGGCAAAATCAGTTTGCCTACATCATGATTGATGAGTACCAAGATACCAATGCCGCCCAGTATAAACTGATCAAACTTCTTACTGGTCCGCACCGTAACATAGCCGTCGTGGGTGATGACTGGCAGAGCATATACAGCTGGCGGGGCGCGGATTTTCGCAATATCTTAAATTTTGAAAAAGATTACAAGGGTTGCGCGGTGATAAAGCTTGAGCAGAATTATCGCAGCACAAAAAATATACTCGATGGCGCCCACAGCGTAATTTCCCATAATCGCCAGCGTAGTGACAAAAAGTTATGGACGGCGGCCGGAGTCGGCTCGCCAATTAAGATCTTGCAAACAATCGGCGAAAGAGGTGAGGCCGAAACAGTTACCCGCCACATTAAGACTGCCGCGGATCTGCGGGCTCGGGCCTATAGCAACTTTGCAGTGCTGTACCGTACCAACGCCCAAAGCCGGGCTATCGAGGAAGTACTCGTTCATCACAACATACCTTATCGGATAGTTGGCGGAGTGCGGTTTTACGACCGGAAAGAAGTAAAAGATATTATGGCCTACCTGCGATTTATTTATCAGCCACACGATACGGCCAGTTTTAACCGCATAGTAAACGTGCCGGCTCGCGGGTTGGGCGCCAAATCTTTGGCGGCTTTTGCTGATTGGCAGGTTGCTAATGGCCGCTCGCTTTTAGATAGCTTGGAGATGGTCGCGACCTGTCCCGGCTTAACGCCCAAATCGGTAGCCGGTTTTTCGCAGCTGGGCAGCTTGGTAAATAACTTCCGGGCCCGGATGGAAGATCTCACACCCTATACGCTTATAGACAGTCTGATCCGCCGTCTGGATTATCTTAATTTTTTGCGTGACGGCACACCTCAGGGCGAAGCTCGCGTAGAAAACGTCCGTGAACTTTTAAGTGTTGCCAAGGATTATCAAGACGTCGGGCTGTCTGGATTTTTGGAAGAGGTTGCTTTAGTTAGTGATCTGGATAAGACTGCCCGTAGCGATAACGAGGTAACATTAATGACTCTGCACTCCGCTAAGGGACTGGAGTTTCCGGTGGTTTTTATAACCGGGTTGGAAGAAACAGTTTTGCCACACAGCCGGGCGCTTTACGATGCCGCGGAGATGGAAGAGGAAAGACGGCTAATGTATGTAGGCATGACCAGAGCCCGCGAAGAGCTTTATCTAACTTACGCTACCGGCCGCATGCTTTACGGAGGCAGACAGCATAATCCTCCCAGTCGGTTTTTATCGGACATCGACGGTTTGCCGACATCCGAACCCGCATTTGAACAAGACACTCAGCCAAGCAGCGACGAACCGCGCTATGTTCCTGAATTATCGGAGGGCGATGGGGTAGCCCACCAGCTGTTTGGAACCGGTACGGTCTTGAACTTGGAAGGAGACAATGCCACTATATACTTTAAAGGCAAGGGCACTAAAAAATTAAATATCGCCTTCGCGCCAATAACCAAACTCGAATAAAGTGCCCGCATGGCTGGTTTGAAAACAGATTTGGCAGTTTGCTACAATGTAAGCTGCTTTTGCCCAACAGACTTAGCCTAGAAACACGTTGCCTACAAAGAGGTTTTAATAAGTCATAAGCCAAAGCTATTTCATGAAGTTTATAAGTAAAGTATTTGCCCATTTGTATCAACGCGCCAGCCATCACAGCCGTCGCCACGTGAGACAACGGCCGTATATCGTGCCGCTTCTTGGCTTAGTGCTTGGCGGTTTGATTGTCACAGCTATATTTTTTACCCGCGGTAGCAGCCCGCAGCTACGGCCTAGTGATTCACATGTAGTTTTTCTTTACGATAATGGCCAGCGGCAAACGCTTGATACCAAAGCCGCTAGTGTTGGGGGGTTGATTAACAATCTCAACCTGCATTTAATTGAACAAGATGTTGTGGAGCCTTCGCTAGATACTCCGATAGTCGAGGATAATTTTAGGGTTAATATTTATCATGCGCGGCCGGTGACAGTCATTGATAACGGCGTTAAAACTGTTACATTAACGGCCCAAAAAAGCGCTCGCATGGTAGCCACGCAAGCCGGATTAAAAATTAACGCTGAGGATTTGGTAACTTTTGCCCAGGGCCAGCTCAAAGACAATATTATTGGCGAGAAAGTAGTTGTAACTCGCGGCATTCCGGTAGCTATGAACTTATACGGCGCCCAATTTTCTACCTATACCCAAGCCAAAACCGTCAGCGGGCTTTTAGTGGAGAAGCGAATCAAGTTAGATAACGGCGAAACGGTTGCCCCGGAAATAAATACGCCCATAAAACCTAACCTCCAAGTTTTTGTATTACGCAAAGACACCACAGTTGTTACTACCCAGGAATCAGTCCCGGCACCCGTACAAACCATTGGCGATCCTACTTTAAGCCTTGGCGCGACAGCTGTCCGCCAGGTTGGTTCACCGGGTAAAAAGGCTGTGACTTATTTGGTTACCACCAAAGATGGGGCTGAGGTCGGGAGGGTTCTTATCCAGGAAGCTTTGATAGAAAATCCGATACCGCAAATCACCGCTCGGGGGACTACGATAGATGTTAGCGGCGATAAGTCTAGCCTGATGGCTGCCGCCGGAATCAAGAGCTCCGACTATGGCTACGTAAACTATGTTATCAGCCATGAATCCGGCTGGTGTCCAACCAAAGCTCAAGGTGAGTATGGTACTTGTCGGGCCTTTCACGGCACACCTTCCTCTGGTGGTTATGGCTTGGGGCAGGCAACGCCGGGCAGTAAAATGGCCAGCGCCGGAGCCGACTGGGCAACTAATCCTGTAACCCAGCTAAAGTGGTGTACCGGCTATGCGGTTGGCCGATATGGAAGTTGGGCGGGGGCCTATAACCATTGGCTGGCCAGACATAATTGGTAGTACTTTCGGAGTAGATCCGAATCCCGATAAATCGGGACCGTGCCTGCTCTCCCCCAGTTAAGGTAAAATTGTATAATGAAACCTAAAAAATCACTTGGCCAGCATTGGTTAAAAAACAAAAAAGCATTAAGCCAGATATGCGCCGCCGCTGATCTAACTAAGCAGGATACAGTGCTAGAAATTGGTCCTGGTCTAGGCACGCTTACAAAACTTTTGGTAGAGCAGGCAGGTAAAGTGGTTGCCGTGGAGCTTGATGAAAAGCTAGCTCTAGATTTGCCCAAAAAAATTAAGTCCCAAAAACTCAAGGTAGAGCAGGGTGATATCCTGCATTTTAATCTGGCCAAGTTGGCGCCAGGCTATAAGGTGGTAGCTAATATCCCCTATTATCTGACCAGTAACTTACTGAGAGTCCTGGGCGAATCGGTTAACCCGCCGCAGATGGTAGTTTTATTAGTTCAAAAAGAGGTTGCCCAGCGGGTGGTGGCGAGTCCCGGGCAGATGAGCGTATTGGCTATCAGCGTTCAGCTTTATTACCGCGCCAGTTTGGGCCAAATTGTGGAGGCTAAACTATTTACACCTTCGCCCAAGGTGGATTCGCAGATATTGATTTTAAATAAACATCTGGAGCCTTTATTCGATAATTTGGACACCAAGTCGTTTTTTAGGGTAGTGAACGCTGGTTTTTCCTCTCGCCGCAAAAAGTTAAGAGGTTCCTTAAGCGGCTCACTGGGCATCAGCAAAAAAGCAGCCGACGAAATATTAAGCCAGGTAGGGATTGATGGTAATTTGCGCGCCCAAAATTTGCCTTTGCAAGATTGGTACAAAATCGCCCTAGCCTGGCATCCCACAAAACTAATGTTATAATTGCTTTAACTTGGTAAAATTAAGCAGGAGAACTTACGTGAAGTTATTACCAAAAAGATTAGTTTACAGTTTAGCCGGGTTGACCCTAGGTGTTTCCGTATACGTATCGGCTCCAGCCTTTGCCCGCAGTGGGTCGGATGACTCAATAACAGGCAATACCTCAAGCTCAGAAACCAGTGGCAATAGCAGCACAGAATCTTCTAATAAAACCGAAAGCGAGATAGAAATCCACAACAGCGCTCTGGTGGAACAATTAAAAGAAAAGGCTCACGAACAGCTACAAGCTAAGCGTGAACAGACTAAAGCGCGTACCCAAGAAGTCAGGCAAAAAACCTGTGAAGCCCGAAAGGCATCACTAGATAAGCGTATGAGCCGACTTGTCACGCAGGCCGAGAAACACAAGTCCGTTTTTGATAGTATCTACGTAAAAGTCAAAAATTTTCATGATAGCAAGCAGCTCAGTGTTGCCAACTACGATACACTAACCGTCAAAGTTGATAGCGCCCAAGCTAACGCCGCAGCTAAAATCGTAACCCTAAAAGCCTTGGATATCCAGGTGGATTGCACGCAAACCAATGTAGCCGACAGTGTTGGCGCTTTCAGGCAAGCCGTGTCCGATACCAGGGACACCCTAAAGACTTACCGCACAGCGCTCAAAGATTTAATTAGCGCGCTACATGGCGCCAGTGAATCCGCTAAACAATCAGATAGCACAAACTAGGGGGAATGATGAAACATTTTTTTAATAACCGTTCCGAGCAGGGCGTTGGTCACCTAATACTTCTTCTGGCCGTCGTAGTTATCGCGGCGGTAGCTCTTGTTGGCTATAGGGTGGCAACCGATAAAAACAGTGGTAACTCGTCCAAATCTTCGCAACAAACAGTATCAGAAACAGTCACGCCGCAGACGATTAGCAACGCCAAAGATTTAAACCAGGCCCAGTCGGCTGTTGATAGCAGTAACCTAGATGGCGACCTAAATCCCAGCCAAATGGACAGCGACGTTAACAGCCTCCTCTGAACAAAAACATTCTCCCCCGCCCTTTATGGCAAATACTTGACTGGTTAAGTATTAACGACCTATAATAGAAAACATGAGCAATATCAGCGTCAGTCATAAATCCCCAACCACTTCCCTGCACCAATTGACGTTTGTTTTACAACACTTATTAGATGAGCTTTTGCTTAGTAAGGCAAATGTAGGACTTAGCCAGGTCCGTATAATGAGTGCCTTGCATTCCGCTCTTCCCCGCTCCCAGCGTGCGGTGGCGGGGCAGTTAATGCAGACCGAGGCTAATGTCAGCCGGCAGCTCCGCCTTATGCAAAAACAAGGATTAGTAAGTATTAAGAAAAATAAAAAGGATGCCCGCCAGCGCGATGTACTACTAACCAAAAGGGGCACCCAAAGATACGACCAAGCCGAAAAGCTGCTGGCTGCCCAGCAAAAAGAGATGCTTAAAATGCTCAACAAAAAGGAAGCTCAGGCTTTTGAAAAAGCCACCACCAATCTGATAGCGGCGCTTCATTTGGTAACAATCAGCCAGCGCAAAATTATTGGTTAAATAAAATCTTTTATGTTAATCTGAGCCTAAAGTAACCACAAGAATTATAATTAATGAAAAATCGTCAAAAAGGCTTCTCTACAGTTGAACTGCTCCTAAGCTTGATCGTGGTTGTATTAATAGCCGGTGTTGGCTGGTACGTATATCAGTCAACAAAGAAAACTGAGGATAGCCTTAGCAATGCCGAGAGTAGCTCTAATTCGACCACCCAAAAATCAGAAAAAGCCTCTCCAGAAATTCCAGCTGATTGGAAGACATATGAAAACAAAGAACTTGGGATTAAATACGCATACCCAAAGCTATGGGAAAACGCCTCCAAGCCTGACATAGTAGATGCCGGATCTTACACTAAGATGCTTGTACTTACTCCATTTACTGTCAAATATGAAGTCTCGTCCAAAAGTTGGGAATACAGTGAGCCTGTAGATGGAAACACTACATACGAGCCAGAAAAGTTAAGCAGTGACTCTTCCAAGGAGGTCTACTTTATAGGTGGTGCGGATGCTGATTGCGTAAACGGCGACATAATAATAATTGCAAAGTCGAAGGCGGTATCATTTAGCGTGCCCGTAGCATGTGAAAATACAGAAAAGCAAACATTAAAGTACTCGATTGCTCAGAAAGATGAAGATATTAAGAAATTCATTGAATTGTTACAGATTAAATAGCATCTTATGAATATAAAACAACAGCGAGGATTCGCCCTATTTGAAGTGCTGTTCTTCGTCTTGCTCGCGGCAGTTATCGTAGGCGGCGCATACTACGTAGGCACAAGGAATAATAAATCTGATAACTCTACAGTTACGTCTAGTAAATCATCCACATCTCAAGATTCGTCAAGCTCTACAGCCGACTGGTTAACTTTCTCTGACGACGGGACAAAATATCCTAAAACACCAGGCAACGATGGCAACGAAGCCGCGTTCTCCTTTAGGTATCCCACTGAGTGGAAGTTCTATCCTATAGGTACAAAAGTTAAAACTTCTAACGGGGATACAGCTGAGCTATCGTACAATCAAGTCGTACCAAGCGGCGGCCAAGCCGGTGAAAGCGGGTTGGCCTTTAATAGCCTTAAGACTTCTCTGAACGCAGAAGAGCAGTATAAAAAAGACGTCGGGGATCAGAGTCAACTTGTAGGACCTGTATGGCAGGGAGTGAAAAGCTTTACAACCGAGAAAGGCTATTCAGGCTATATAGCCAGGCTAGATCGAGGCAGTGGGAAAGCAACGTATTCAGTTAACATTTCCAATAATAAGGCCGTCGTCATATTCAGTTACGGCTCTGAGACCTCCAAGTACCATGGTGCCTACGAACAAATCTTCAACACAGTTGTAATTCCTTAAAGTTCATAAATTTACAGGCAAGATACATTTTGGCATACAGGAGCTTAATGTCCCACTAACTTATTGAACACTTTCTAGTTTAGCTTGTGGTGTCTTCAGATCAATGCCCAAATGTGGCCGTTCGGTATTGTAGTAAAACAGGAATTGCTGGTAGGCCAGGTTAAGTTCATTGAGGTCCTTGGGTCTTTTTGGCAGTCGGAAGAAGAATTCTTCTTCATCTGTTCTGAACGAACGTTCAATAACGGCGTTCTCATTGGGGCTGCTTTTGTGGATGTAGTGGTGTTTTAAGCCTAAATCTTCGGTTACGAAACTGTTGAAACGGGCTTGGAACTCCAACCCGTTGTCGGTCTGGATGAAGTCAGAGCGAAACGGCAGCAGCGGCACCATCTCGCCAGCTGATCTAATGGCTAACTCTTGGTCCAGTAGCGGTAGCATTACACCAAACTTAAAACGGCTGAAGATATCCATGATGGCATACAGATAAACCGTATGAACTAGGCCAGACAACTGGGGCGTTACATACTTAACATCCATTTGGAGTTTACCCGGGGTTAGGGCATTTTCTACATACATGTGAGTGGTCTTCTGGTAACGTGGCCGGCGGTAGGTTTTACCAGTGGCCGTTAGGCCCTTGGCTTTTAAGAACCTATGCACTGTATTGTGGTGAACACTTAGTCCGGCGAGGACTGTTAGCTTACGGGCGCCATGGCCACGAGCCTTACGCAGGCGTACCAGTTCATCCTGCGCTTCGGCACTTAGGCTAGTAGCCCGTCTAGTCTTTGGTCTAGTTGAGCGGCGCTTGGGGTCGGTGGCTAAGTAGCGACCACCGCGGCTGCCAGTTCTAGCCCGCCTCCGCCAGTTAAGCACAGTTCCCGGGCTAATGCCCAGCTGCCGAGCTGTCCTTCTAATCTGACCGTTGTTAGCTTGTAGGGTTCTAATGATGAGCGATGGCTCTACCCGCATATTGTACCTCCTTGGTCTTATCTTGAGGGAGTGTTCAATATGTTGTGGGACCGTACGCAGGTAACTGCTCACTACCCACATGTTAAAATGTAGCCAGTAAGTTAAAACAAATACCATGCCAAAACTAACAGACAAACAAATTAAGCAAAAGCTCC
>PFEG01000063.1 GCA_002793885.1 Candidatus Saccharibacteria bacterium CG10_big_fil_rev_8_21_14_0_10_47_8 | reverse complement strand
CGACGCCTATAAAAAGAGCGAGCCTAATGATGTAGTGAACGAGATGCACTCTATTTTTGGCACTGAAATAGCTGACTTGCCGACGCCACTGGAAAGTTACTACAAGCAGTATTTTACTAATCGGGCGGCTGTGGTCGCGTTTTCGGCTAGCTATAAAGGAGAATTCACCGACCGGATAGCCAGAATCACTAACTACGATCAGCAGCTGAGCGCAATGAAACAGGATATTGATAGTCAGGAAGCTAGTTTAAAGAACTTACTATCTCAGATAGAAAGTGATCAGGTTCGCTTGGATAGGTTAAAAAGTTCTGGTGATTTCGCGGCCTATAACGGCGCCGTTCCAGGGTTTAACGCAGAAATCACATCATATAACAGTGGTGTAACCCGGCTAAAAAGCGACATTGATACATTTAATGCTCTTGTTGAGACACGCAACGGCCTGGCTGCCGAGCTTAGAAATTTAGATAGCGTCATCGACACTCGTCTAACACCCCAAGCCATTCAATAATTGCTCCTGTTTTATTAAATTTGGGCCGCCCGCATCTCTTGATACACCTGATAGCCAAAAAATAGCTTGCCTGCAGAACTCCTCAAAAATCATCCACCGGATAATTTTTTCGTCAAACAACCGCAGGCAGCCAAACTCGCAATTTTTTGGCTACATTTGCTCAGGATCTGCGTGCATGGCCCAAATTCAATAAAACCTCCGTCACTAAAAAAATGTGCATCTGCTACACTTTTTGTATGGCAAAGAGTTTGGGAATGCGCTACGTATGTAGCAACTGCGGGGCGGTGTCTTCGAGTTATACCGGGCGTTGTGTTCAGTGTGGCGAGTGGAACACGCTGGAACAACAGGTAGAGATTACCACGGCAACTGCCGGGGCTAGCGGGCATACCTTAAAAATAGAATCGGTTGTCAAAGCGGCCTCCACCAAAACGCCCCGAATACTGACCAATATTTCCGAAGTCGACGGGGTTTTGGGTGGAGGTTTGGTGGCTGGAAGCGTTAACTTACTGGCCGGGCAACCTGGTATCGGTAAAAGCACACTACTACTTCAAGTAGCTTATAACATCGCAAAAGAGCACAAAGTTTTATATGTTAGTGGTGAGGAATCTGCCCGACAGGTAGGCTTACGGGCTGAGCGCCTGGGCGCCTCACACAAGGACATGCAACTGGCTGTTTCAACTGTTGCCAACGACATTGCCGCCACGATTGTTGAGGGAAAGTATGACGTAGTGGTGGTGGACTCGGTGCAGGCTGTATCGGTCAACGAAATAGCCTCGGCTGCCGGTACGGTAAGCCAAATTACTAACAGTACGCAATTACTTACAGCGGCCGCTAAAGCCACCGGTACCGCACTCTTGCTGGTTGGCCACGTCACCAAAGAGGGTTCGATTGCCGGTCCCAAAGTGTTGGAGCATATTGTTGACGTAGTTTTGCAGCTGGAAGGCGATCGTTATGGAGGTTTTAAAATTCTGCGGGCTATAAAAAATCGTTATGGCTCGACAAATGAAACCGGTATTTTTGAAATGGGCGAGCAGGGCCTAAAACCGGTAGAAAACCCATCGAAGGCGCTACTAGCCGAACGGCAAGTAAGTGATGGCTCGATAGTTCATGCCACAATGGAAGGCAGCCGACCGTTGTTGGTTGAGGTACAGGCCCTGGTTAACACGACTAGCTATGGGTATCCAAAACGTACTGCCAGCGGCATAGACTTAACTCGCGTAAATCTACTGATTGCCATGCTAGAAAAGCGCACCAAGCTAAAACTGGCAGACAAAGACATCTATGTTAATATTGTGGGCGGCATACGCCTTGGCGAGCCGGCTGCCGACCTGGCTGTTTGCATGGCGATTGCCAGCGCTGCCAAAGGTTTGAAGCTTAAGAAAAATGCCGTGGTATTTGGCGAAGTGGGGCTTTCCGGTGAAGTTCGTCATGTGCCGTACCTGGAAAAAAGGTTGGCAGAAACCAAAAAGCTCGGTTTTGAAGCTGCTATCGGGCCAAGAGTGCGTTCTGGTAAAAAACCGGCGATTTTAATGCCGGTAGCTGACATCCGAACTGCTCTTAATACATTTTTAGAAAAAGACTAAAGGCTAGCTTGACTGTGCAATTAGCGTAGTTCCGGTATAAGCTTCAACTCTGACATTACTGGCACTACTGCCGCCTGGAATTGTGTAAGTAGTGGTAACAACGGTCTGCGGTGACGAGCCGCCAGCACCGGTCCAATAGACCTTATAGGATGTAGCTCCACTAACACTAGACCAATCAATCTTATTGTCGTTAGTACCTGATCTACTAATAGAGAATGTTGGTGTCGCTGGTGCTGCTGCAGCAAAGCTCACTGTAGCGTTACCTGAAGTAGCGTCATAAAGCACGCTATCGATAACCTGAACGGCTATCGTTACGCTGCCTGAACCGGAATAGGTAAATGTCTTTGTATCAGATGGATCGGCAGCTGATTGTGACTGGACTACCTGGCCGTTGACTAATAAGTTTACCGTACCCGGAAACTGCGGATGAGCCGGGTCATTGAACGGGTGAGTACCTGCGGAAACAGTAGCGGTGATGCTACAGCTGCCCGTACAGGTGGCATTTCCGCCGTTGCTAACATCTGTTCCGTCTATAAACACACTAATAGTCGGTTTGGAATCGCTACAGCTGTGGGCATCATCGTTGGCAGTGGTGTTGTTAGGATTGGTGGCCGCGCCATTACCGTAAAAGATATCTATTGAAAAGTGGTCGGCCGTGCTGTTACCGCCCTGGGTCTGCTTGGCAAGACTGGGTGTGCAATCGGTGGCTAGCTTCCCGGATACTTTATCGATAGTGGCGTTTTTGGTAGTAGTGGCCTTGGGCTTGTACCACGATGGATAAATCTCCGTACCAGGTGAGGGTTCAACCGATCCAATGCCAACGTGGCTGGTAACTACATAAGCAGGTTGGTGCTGTATATCGCTTGGTTCGGTCCAGTTGGCTGGCGTAACGCCGTCATGGGCAGCATTCATCCAGCCCTGCCAAATTGGCTGGGTCATATTTTCCATGGTGCCTGACAGCGTCTTTTGCCTAGTGTGGTAGCCAACCCACGCACCGGCTGCGTACTTGGTTGAAAAGCCTATCATCCAGCCATCCTTGCCCTCGGCGGTCGTACCGGTCTTCATGGCAAAGTTCCAGCCTTTAAAACGATGCGGTTTACGTCCAGCCGGGAAGTAGCTAGGCTTAGGGTCAGAAATTATATCAGCAACAATATATGCCGCATCCTGCCGGACAACTTGCTTGCCTTTAGGTTGTTTCCATTCGTAGAACGGCTTAGTGCTGCTTTTAGAGCCGTAAATCTTCATAATATAAGTTTGGGGAATGTAGTTACCCAGCCGGGAAATGGTGGAAAACCCATGCACGTGTTCGTCAAGATGCAAGAATGCGCCGTCACCAATGCCCGAAGCCCCATAGCATTGGGTGGTTTGGGTTAACTTTTGATCAGAGTAGCACTTATAGCCACTTTTTAAGCCCATAGCCTCGGCAGTCTTGATAGTTTTATCTACTCCAGTTATGAGCATGGCTTTAACGGCTGGAACGTTGCGTGAGCCGCCCAGCGCGTAGCGCAATGTCATCGGGCCGGGATAGCGAAAATCATAGTCCTCCAGACAGTTCCCTCCATTTTTTGGCAAAGCTTTGTTGGTACACGGATAACCAGGGATAGCCTGTTGGACATCATATAATACAGAGCCAGCACCAGCACTGTTACTGTTTTCTATCAGAGCCGTGTAGTCATACGGTTTAAAGCTGGAGCCAGGCGGCAGCGGGGTTTGAGCATAGTTTATCTGGCCATATTCGGAATTAGCAAAGTCTACCCCGCCGACCAAAGCGACCATCTGGCCGGTCTTAACATCTTCAGCGGCCAAGGCCGCTTCATCCCCGCCTTGACGTCTAACTTGGGCGATGCCCTTTTGGACCTGCTGTTCGGCAAGATCCTGCAGTTTGGTATCTAGCGTGGTAATAACTTTCCAGCCGCCGGCTTTGGATGAGCCGCTGCCGTTTTCGCCGCTCAAAAAGGTATTGGATAATTCGTTTTTGGCGGCTAGCACAAAGTATGGTGAACGGATACCGGCATATTTGGTTTGCTGTGGCTGGACCGTAGCGATAACGTCAAACTTTTTAGCAGCCTCTGCTTCGGATTTCTTAATTTTTCCGGTTTGGACCATAGAGTCAAGCACATAGTTGTAGCGGGCATTGAATAACGACCTTTCAAAGTAAGGGCTGTACGGTGAGTAGTAGCCGGGTGCTTTAGGGATAGCTGCCAGCATTGCAGATTCCGGCAACGTCAAATCTTTGGCGGATTTATGAAAGTAGTCGCTGGCGGCGGCCTGAACACCGTGGTCTACACCGCCATAAGGTGCAGCGTTAAGATAACCAGTCAAAATTTCATCTTTAGTGTAGCTGCGCTCTAGCTCCACGGCCAAAATCAACTCTTTAACTTTTCGCGTCAACGTACGCTCTTTGGTCCATTCCTGGGTAATTTTTACCAGTTGTTGGGTTATGGTAGAGCCTCCTTGGGTTCCGCCTCTGTGAAATATGTCGTTAAATGCGGCCCGGATAATGCTTTTTATGTCAAAGCCTTTTTCGTTATAAAAATTACGATCTTCGGTGGCGATGGTGGCGTCTTTTACATATTTGGATATATCGCCGCTGGCAACAGGGACGCGTTTAATCGCGTTGTAGTCTTGCCAGAGTAAAGTCTGGCCGCTGCGGTCATAATAACTAATGCTGCCACCCAGGTTGCCGCCGGATATATCGGTAATTGAGGGCAAATCTTTGCGGAAATATGCAAAAACCGCCAAAGTCACAATGAACAAGACCAATATGCCGATACCGGCGATTTTTAACGCCATAATCGCGCCGTCACGGCTGAACCAGTAGGCTGCTAAGCGTTTAGGATGGAGCCGCCACAGGGTTCGCTTAAACCGTGACTTGGGCAAGCCCTGCATACGTTGTACCTTGCGCCTGGCCTTAAGCTCCCGGCGCGCCATCCAGCGTTCGCCCAGAGAACGGTGTATCTTTAATTGGCTACCACTGTGAGTGGTAACATATTTGCTACTAGACCGGCGCGGTCGATTACTACCTTTGCCCAAGCGGCTACTCATGTATAGGTTTAACGGACCTTTCTCGCAATATTATACCAAACCCGATGCTCCTATAAATGTACCACAAAACATAAGCACTAATAGCTGTCTTCATCTTTGAGTTATACTAGACTGGTAAGATGAGTATTAACTGAATTAAATATAATGAGCTTAAGCGAAAATTTAACCTGGCGCGGATTGATAAAAGACAAAACCTTTGCAGATAATAAGTGGCTGGATATGCCCCAGACTTTTTACCATGGGGTCGATGCCTCGAGCGATAGCATGACCATTGGCAATCTGGCAGCGATGATGCTGGCCCGGCGATTAATCGATGCTGGTTGGAAAGCAGTCATTCTAGCCGGTGGGGCTACGAGTTTAATAGGCGACCCGGGTGGCAAATCCAGCGAGCGCGAGCTAAAACCACGCGAAGAAATCCAGAAGAATGTCGAGGCTATCAAGCAGCAGATTAATAAACTATTCGCTGGCAAAGATTTTGTCCCCGTTGATAACTACGACTGGTTTAAAGATATTGGTTACTTAGAGTTTTTGCGTGACGTAGGCAAGAATTTCTCCATGGCCGAGCTTATGCAGCGGGACTTTATAACAGAGCGGATGGGCGAGGGTGCCTCTGGTATTAGTTATGCTGAGTTTAGCTACTCGTTAATCCAGGGCTATGATTTTTGGCACCTAAATAAGAACCATGGCGTGGTATTACAGATTGGCGCCTCCGACCAGTGGGGAAATATGCTGTCTGGCGTATCGTTGATTCGCAAAAAAGAAGGTGCAGAAGTTAACGCTTTTTCTATGCCGCTTGTAATAGACAAGACTACAGGTAAGAAATTTGGCAAGTCTGAGGGTGGAGCGATTTGGTTAGATCCCGTAAAAACCACACCGACTCAGTTTTATCAATTTTGGATTAATACTGACGATGCCGATGTAGGGGATTATTTAAAGTATTACAGCTTGAAGCCTAAAGGGGAAATAGAGCAGGTTATGTCAGCCCAAAAGGCCGATCCGGCTTCCAGGGTCGCCCAGAAAGCGTTGGCCGAAGAACTTACACACATGGTCCATGGCAGCCAGGATAATACGGCAGCTACTACAGTTACAAGATACTTGACTAGTCAAGTATCTATTGGTGAAGCCTCCGCGGAGGACTTGGCAGCGATTAGGCAGGAATTATCATCAGTTAAGGTTGAATCTGGAAGCCCTATCATCGCCACTCTCGTTGAGGCAGGCTTGGCCTCATCGAACTCTGATGCCAGGCGCCTGCTTGCCTCGGGTTCCATCTATATCAACGGCAAACCAATTAATGATACAAAGAATAACCTGAGTGAGGCTGATTTTCTGAATGGCCGATTGTTGCTGCGCCGGGGCAAAGCCTATAAAGACTCGGCTCTGGTAGAATTAAAGTAAATGGCTACAACGAAGACCGCTAAAAAAACTACTCGTAAGGCCGACCAGTATAATGACCCCAAATACAACTACCAGGATTACTGGACTGGCCGGGAATACGAGCATGCCGCGGAAGAAATGGCCATTAATCGTTTGCTAAAGGGTAAGCATTTTGAGCAAGCTATAGATGTAGGCGGCGGATACGGAAGGCTTAGTAAATTCTTGACTAAGTATGCCGATAAGGTAACATTAGCCGAACCTAGCCAGCAGCAGCTGGATATTGGTAAAATTTATCTTAAAGATATGCCTTCAGTTGAGCGCAAGCTCTTACAGGCGGCCGATCTAAAAATGCCGGCCAGTTCAGTAGATTTAGTGTTAGTAGTACGGGTTTTGCATCATTTGCCGGATCCATCAGCAGAATTTAATGAAATATCTCGGGTTTTAAAGCCGGGCGGAAACTTTATTTTAGAATTTGCCAACGATGCTCATTTTTTGAATCGTTTGCGCTACGGTGTTCGAGGTAAATCCGTGCCAATAAAACCAGTTGACATCAGTAGCGAGGCTAATAAAAATGATAAAGAGCTTCCTTTTGTTAACCACCATCCAAAAGCCATTATTAAACTACTCCATAAAGCTGGCTTTGAGGTAGAGTCGGTTTTGAGTGGCTCTAACTTACGCTCCCCTAAACTTAAAAAAGTCCTTGGCAAAAAACCGCTACTGGCCGCCGAGAGCGTACTTCAGCCGATGTTGGCGCCGCTATACTTTGGCCCTAGTATTTGGCTAAAACTCCGTAAGAAATGATAAAATACCATTGTGCAAAATGATCATTGCGAAGACGCATCGCTGGAGGAGATAAGAGACCAAAACAAGGCTATCTTGGAAGGACTAGCTCCATTGCCGCAAATGGCAGGATGTTACCCAGCTTAAAGATGACGTGGCCCAGGTAAAAACTGAGGTCAAAGTTATTAAACAGCCATCAAAAACCACAGCAACGAACTTAAAAACCACCAAACTCGCATAACTGAACTCGAAGTTGCCTAAGAACACTTGCTACACTGTTAGGCAGTGACTGTTAACTCACCCGTAAATGAGCTTAAGGGGGCGGGTCCGGAGCTAGTTAAAAAACTGGCCGTTCTTGGTGTGCATAGTATTGGAAATCTTATAGGCTATTATCCACGTCGCTACGAAGATTATTCCCATATGAGCGCTATCGATAAATTACGCCCGGGTGTAGTTACTATCGAAGCCAAAATAAGCCAGGCCACGGGCCGCTATGTACGGCGGGGCATGCATATCACCGAGGCCATTGCCAGTGATGATAGCGGCAGCGTACGTCTTATCTGGTTTAACCAACCTTACCGCGCTGGGGCTGTAAAACACGGCGCTTCGTACTTTATCGCTGGGGAATATGCGCTTAGGCGCAGCAGATTCAGTATCTTAAATCCGTCTATTGAACTTGCTAGCGACTTTCCAGTTAACACGGCCCGCATTGTGCCGATCTACCGTGAAACTAAGGGGTTAAAATCTTCCGTTATTCGTAAACTAGTGCTGCAAGCCATCAAATCCGTTAAAGACCTCGACGAGCACCTGCCAAAGTGGCTGATTGATGGGGAGAAACTGGTGGTCTATAGCCGAGCGGTTTCTGAAATGCATTTTCCGTCATCTGTTACGGCGCTAGATAAAGCTAAACGCCGGCTAGGCTTTGAGGAGATATTTGAACTTACTCTGGCGGCGCTACTCAATAAATATGAATTTTCCAAGGGTAAGGCGCTGGCAATCATATTCAAACAGAAGTTGGCAAAAGATTTTGTAGGCAGCCTGCCCTTTAAGCTGACTAATGCCCAGCGCAAGGTGATATGGCGAATCTATCAAGACCTCGAAAAGACTCAACCTATGAACAGGCTTATAGAGGGCGATGTGGGGTCAGGCAAAACCGTGGTAGCCGCTATGGCGGCGCTAATGGCCATCGAACAGGGGTTTCAGGTAGCGCTGATGGCGCCAACCGAAATTTTAGCCCGGCAACATGCCGATACGATATACCTACTGATGAGTAGTGTTGGCCAAGGCGACAAGGTCAGCTTGCTGATTGGCGGCTTAACACCTAAGCAAAAATCAAATGCCCATAAGCGCATTAAAAACGGCGACATTAAATTTATGGTTGGTACACATGCGCTAATCAGTGAAAAGGTTGATATGCATAAACTCGGCCTGGTGATTATCGACGAACAGCACCGTTTTGGTGTCGAGCAACGCAAAAAGCTGCAGGCTAAAGCAGGGCACATGCCGCATGTGTTACACATGAGCGCCACGCCGATTCCGCGCAGTCTGGCGCTTACTTTGTATGGTGAGCTGGACATTTCGGTGTTGGACGAGCTGCCGCCGGATCGCCAAACAATCATCACCGAAATTGTCTCGCCAAATTCTCGTAAAACTTTATATGCGAGTATTGATAAGCAGCTAAAAGCAGGACAGCAAATGTTTGTGGTTTGCCCGTTAATAACAGATACCGAAACTAGCGGCGGAGTGTCCGTAGAAGAAGTTTACGAACAATTGGCTCAACATGACTTCAAGCATCGCCGTGTTGGCCTATTACACGGCAAAATGAAATCGGCCGAAAAAGACGCTGTAATGAAAAAGTTTGTGGCTCATCGGTACGATATCTTGGTCAGTACCACGGTGATTGAGGTAGGCGTGGATGTGCCTAACGCTACCATAATGCTTATCGAGGGCGCGGAACGGTTTGGTTTGGCCCAAATCCATCAGTTACGCGGGCGGGTTGGACGGGGTGAGCATCAAAGTTACTGTTATTTAGTGCCCAGTGATAGCCGCGCGCCCAGCCAGCGCTTAAGAGCTCTAGAAACCATCAGTGACGGCTTTAAATTGGCAGAGTTGGACCTGCAGCTACGTGGCCCGGGCGCCATTTATGGCTCTATGCAACACGGAGCATTGGATTTGCGCGTTGCCGAGCTAACAGACATAAAACTTATTGCCGCGGCCAGGAACGCCGCCCAAAATTTCATAGACCGCAAAGAAAACCTGAAAAAATACCCCCACCTAAATTCCAGAGTCTCAGCCCTCCGAGCAGTTACCAACCTGAATTAACAATGGTTTATATTTAATAGAAGACAGGAGAATACATTATGAGAATTATCGCCGGAACGTTGAAGGGGCGGATATTCCATGATCCGCCGGGGCATCACTCGCACCCCATGAGTGATAAAGTCCGGGGAGCGTTGTTTAACATGCTTGGAGACATAGATGGGTTGACTGTTTTGGATGCCATGGCTGGAAGCGGCGCGCTTAGTTTTGAGGCTGTCAGCCGAGGCGCAAAAAGTGCGGTTGCCATTGAGCAAAAGCGTGGGCCGCATGAAGCCATCACCAAGAGTATTAAAGAATTGGGGCTTGCACAGCAAGTTAAAGCCGTTAACGCCGACGCTGGCAGTTGGAGCTCTCATAATCAGACTAAACAATTTGATATTATGCTGCTAGACCCGCCGTATCAGGATTTACAGATAAATCTTCTAAGCAAGCTAACCAAGCACGCCAAAACGGGCGGCTTGGTGGTGGTATCTTGGCCCGGCCATGAGTTGCCGCCAGCGTTTGACGCTTGTTCGATCATCAGCGATAAAAAATATGGTGACTCGCAGCTGGTTTTTTACCGTAAAAACAAGTAAAATTACTCTGTTAGAACACGTAGAACACGCCGGGATGGCGAAATTGGTAGACGCACTAGGTTTAGGACCTAGCGGAGCAATCTGTGGAGGTTCGAGTCCTCTTCCCGGCACCATTTATTGAAAGACAATATAAGGCGTTAGGTTAGCCCTGCGCGAATAGCCAGAGCGAAAAATAAAGAGAGGGTTTATGCTAGAAACGGCCCATAGCTTGATACGCGATGTTGGCAAAAAAATTGGTTTAACAGATTGGCAGATAGATAGACTCATTGCAATAAATGCCGAGCATCAGTTTGAAATAAAGATGGATTCGGGCAAATCCCATAAGGCTTACCGAGTCCAGCACAATAATAAACTAGGGCTTTATAAAGGCGGTATACGCTTTCACCCCGATGTGGATTTAGAAGAGGTGCGGGCTTTGGCTATGTTGATGAGCTTTAAGGCCGCAGCGGTTGGTTTACCCCTGGGCGGCGGCAAAGGCGGCGTGAGCGTCAACCCCAAAATGCTAACCGCAGAGGAGCTGGAAGAGCTGTCCCGTAAATACGTCAGGCATCTTCAGCAGCATATTGGTCCGGATAAGGATGTGCCGGCGCCAGATGTTAATACCGACCCCCGAATCATCGACTGGATGGTTCATGAGTACGAGAATTTGACAGGAGACACTTCTAGGGCCAGCTTTACTGGCAAAAGCGTGGAAAAGGGCGGCAGTTTGGGACGTGACGCGGCTACCGGCCGCGGCGGAGTGATAGTTTTACGTGAGCTGCTGGATAAACTGGGCAAGCGCGGGCTAATCACATATGGCGTACAGGGTTTTGGCAATGTTGGTTCTTTTTTTGGCCTGGTTGCTGAGCAGGAACACCAAAACTGGAAAATGGTAGCAGCTACGGATTCCAGCGGCGGTACTTACGAGCCAAAAGGCCTCTCAGCGCAGAAGCTGGCTGCTTATAAAGCCGGAAGCGGAAGGCTCGCCGAATATCCTCCAGACGCCAAAGCGATTTCTAACGAGGAACTAATTAGTCTAGAGGTTGACGTCTTGGTATTGGCTGCCTTGGGGGGCGCGGTAACCGCCAAAAACGCCAAAGACGTTAAGGCTGGCATCATTTTGGAGCTAGCCAACGGCCCGGTAAGTGAACCGGCTTATAAAGCCTTAAACGCCCGCGGTATGCTGGTAGTACCGGATATTTTAGCTAATGCCGGCGGAGTTGTGGTCAGCCATCTGGAGTGGCTGCAAAACCGTGCCAGTGAGCAATGGTCTGAGGCCAGGGTAAATAGCCAGCTGGAGGATTATTTGGTAAAAGCTACAGATGAAATTTACTCCCGATCTACCAAGGCCAAGATGACCCTTAAAGAAGCCGCTTTTGCCGTCGCCATGGACCGCTTAGTAAAACAATAAACCGCCTTTATTTTCTATATTGCAAAAGCTAAACCTAGTCTTATAATTGAACTTAGCCATGTATGGGCTCCCCGATAAATCGGGGTTCCTCCATGCAGACTTTTAAATCACACTGGGTAGGCATACTTACATTCCAACGCGCTAGTTGGACGTCACTGCCAAACCTCACAGGCTCAAAGCTCACTGGTAAACGGAAATCAGATATCGGAACGGTTATCTAATTCTTCTCCAGGCAGCTAACTCCTAAAAAGCCGTTCGCCGATTCTATAAAAAGAATACGGAACTCTTTAAATAACTCTTAAAACCCTTCAAGGAGACTTAATAAAATGGAAAATGTAGTACAGGTTAACAAAACCGTAAGCGTGGTAGCTTTTTACTTCAAAAACGCCGGCCAGCGGCTAAAGTGTTTCCCCAAGCGCATGGAATACGCCGGCCGCAGCATAAACTTTACCGAGACAGGTCTGCTGCACCCGGTACGAAAAGGCTCCCGCATGATCCATGTCTTTGACATGACCGACGGCCAAGCCGATTACCGCCTGGAGTTTGACGCCGAAACTTTGGACTGGACACTGATGTACATAGCCGACACACAGACCGAAAATAATCCGGATATGTCTCAAGTTGTCTATGCTGAGTTGCTACAAGGATTATCCTTGTAGCAACTCATTCTTTCAGCAACTTTTAGCAAAAAGGTTTTGAACAGATGGTAGGGGGCCATGAATTTTGGTTTAAACACTGAAGAGCCGCAGGTGATGCATATAGACCTGAATAGTTGCTTTGCTACTGTGGAGCAACAGGCCAGGCCGTTGCTGCGAGGCCGTCCGGTAGCTGTTACTAATCGTCTAACCAAAAGTGCTTGTGTTATTGCCGCCAGCTATGAAGCCAAAGCCCTTGGCATAAAAGTTGGTATGGGCCTGGTGGATGCCCGCATACTGGTACCGGACCTGGTAGCTCTAGAAACCGATCCGCCCAAGTACCACTACGCCTATAAAAAACTGATTAAAATTATGAAAAGCTACTCGCCGGCCGTAACCATGAAAAGCATAGATGAAGGCATAATTGACTTTCATGGCACCCGGCAGGCAGTAAACACTCGCTCGCTGACGGATATCGGCTATGAAATAAAGCGGCGTTTGAAGGAAGATGTTGGCTGCTGGATGCGCTGCAACATCGGTATCGCCCCTAACCGCTTTTTAGCTAAAACGGCTGCGGGCCTACATAAACCCGACGGGTTGGACGTAATCGAGCATAGGAACCTGCGTAAAGTCATGTCGGAACTTAAATTAACCGACTTAACCGGCATCGCTGATAAAAATGAGGCCCGCCTCAATGCCCGCGGCATCATGACGCCGCTGCAGTTTCTGGACGCGCCATCGGATCTTCTTAAGAAGCACGTTTTTAGGAGTGTTTGTGGAGAAGACTGGCACCAACGGCTGCGTGGCTGGGAAGTAGATGATCACGAATGGTCTACTAAGACAATCGGCCGACAGTTTGTTATGGATGATTATCGGGCCAGTGAAGAAAAGGTCCGCAGCCGCTTGGCTCACTTATGTGAAAGCACGGGTCTAAAAATGCGCTATAAGGGCCTGTGTGCTAGGGGTATGAGTGTTTCTATCCGTTATAAAAGCGGCGACTACTGGCATAGCCGGAAAGCCTTTAAGAGTAGTTTTTTTACCAACGCCGAAATTTATCGGCGGGCCACGCTACTTTTTAATAAACATCCAAACCTGGATTATGTAACAGAGATGGGTGTAAGTTGCTGTCTGCTGGAGGCTTCAAATATGAATCAGGTGAGCATCTTAGAAGAGGTTAACAAAGAGATTTGGTTAACTGAAGCGGTAGATGAGGTCAATCGCCGGTTTGGCAATCATACTATTACTTTTGCTATCAGTGCTGATGCCAAAACTAAAATCAAGCAAAAAATACCCTTTGGCAGCACCCGCTACTTTGAACTGTTGTGCCAACAGGCTCAGTAGTAGACTTTTGAGTTTTTGCTTCGCAAATTATTATTCGCTGTAAGCGGATAGTCTCGAAGGCTCCCTACCGGGCAGGCCTAAGAAGAGTGCTTCTTGAGTTCTTGGTACCGCAAAGCTGGCGCGACCGAGTAGGCTACGGCCAACAAAAAGCTGATTATAGCACCTACGATGGGTACGGCTCCGGTCAGGCTCCATAAAATACCCACCAAAATCACAGAATAAATCGGCCAAGCGTAGCCTTTTGTCATTTCCC
Organism: Candidatus Saccharibacteria bacterium CG10_big_fil_rev_8_21_14_0_10_47_8; assembly: GCA_002793885.1. Lineage (GTDB taxonomy): Bacteria > Patescibacteriota > Saccharimonadia > Saccharimonadales > UBA10212 > 21-14-0-10-47-8-A. The sequence goes on along the minus strand of PFEG01000063.1, from coordinate 1,684 downwards.
AGCTTTGCACAAGAGCCTCGCTGACAGGAGTATTTTTATCTACTAAAATGTATGGCGCCAAAAACCACCGCCCAAGTAAGATAACGCCCGGTACTATTAGCAAAAGAAAGCCGACTAAAATACCAACACCCATCATTATCTCAAGACCCACAAGCCGGGCACCCTTTTTCTTGAATTCTCCCCATAGGCTGCCAAAACTGGGTTTCTCGCCCTGGGCGACCCGAAGCACCAAGATGATTTGTAAAAGCCCAAACAGTACGGCCAGAAAACCTAGTAAAAGAGCTAAACCCAGTCCGATACCGGTTGGAGAGGTAAAATGTAAACCAGTAAAAGACGAAAAAAAGCCGTAATAGGCATTTGTGCCGCTTTCTTGTAGGTTATTGCTTTCCGATAGCCGGCTTAAAAAATTCCAAAGCGCAAACAACGCGGATACCGAATAGACAAATATGAATATAGTCAGATTTTCTTTAACCAGAGCATAGCTCTTGCTGAATAACTTAAAAGCGCTATCGGTTTGGACTAAATGTTTAGGTTTTGACATTTTTTATCCTTAAGTTACTGATTAAACTATCGCATGGCTAAGGCCCCTAAGGCAAGTCCGGTATCGAGTACTACGTGTGTCCGTTTACGGTCAGAATTCGTGATGCTAGGTACTCGGCAAGGGGTGCATTATAATAAAGCTCAAGTTATGAGTCTATCTACTCAGCCCTATAAAGGTGCGCGCGATTTCTACCCCGAAGACAAGCGGGTGCAGAAGTATATGTTCAGCGTACTAAGGAAAGTGGTAGAGAGTTTTGGCTACCAGGAGTATGATGCTCCGATTATCGAGCCGCTGGAGCTCTACCTTGCCAAGACCAGTGAGGAAATAGTGGCCGAACAAACCTTTAGTTTTACAGACCGCGGTGGGCGAAGTATAACGCTGAGGCCAGAGATGACTCCGTCGGTTAGCCGGATGGTAGCCGCCCGGCGCCAGGAGCTGGCTTATCCGCTGCGCCTTTACAGTATCCCCAATCTGTGGCGCTATGAGCGGCCGCAGCATGGACGGTTGCGTGAGCATTGGCAGCTTAACGTCGATATATTCGGTGTCCCCAGTATCGCTGCCGACCACGAAGTGATTTTGATAGCCGACTCTATCTTGCAAGCATTCGGCGCCAAACGGAGTTTTTACGAAATCCGTATCAGCAGCCGGGCCTTGATAAATTGGCTGATGCTGGAATACTTGCGCTTGGACTTTACGCAGGCCGCGGCGTTTATGCGATTAATCGACAGAATGGCTAAAATTAGCCAAAAAGAATTTGTAACGCTTGCCGATGCCCTGCTAAGCCCCGCCCAGCGCGAAACCGATGTGCTGCAACGGCTGATGGCGCTATTAAAAGTCAAACGTTTGGTTGAGTTACCCCTAGCTACACAGCAGCACCCGGCGGTAGCCGAGCTGGCCAAATTACTCCAGATTCTGCGTGAAAACGGGGTAAATAACGCCGTTTTTGACCTGACCCTAATGCGTGGTTTTGACTACTACACCAACATCGTTTTTGAAATTTTTGACAAGCACCCAGATAATAACCGCTCTATGTTCGGCGGCGGCCGGTATGACGGGTTGGTGGCTGAGTTTGGCGTTAACCCGGTGCCTACGGTTGGTTTCGGTATGGGGGATGTTACGCTGCAGAATTTCCTAACCGGTCAT
>PFEG01000030.1 GCA_002793885.1 Candidatus Saccharibacteria bacterium CG10_big_fil_rev_8_21_14_0_10_47_8 | reverse complement strand
CGGCGTAGACATCTGGGTGATGCAATGCCTGGTCTAGTACTTGTGACAGCGAACTGTCTGATGCCCAAGACACTAGTACTAGGGGCAGTATGGCTCTCACTCCAAAGACGGCTACAGCGATTCCGAGCGTTAAAAATAAAGTCCGCCAGATTCGGCTCATTCCGGCTAGTACCTGGCTATTTAAAACAGCATTATCGAAACTAAAGGTTATTTCTATGGCTGCCAGGGCAATGATCGGCAGTAAAACGTATGGCCCGCCAAATATTATTGCGCCAACCACTACTAAAAGCGAAACCCCCGTCACAAAGCCGTACCGCTGTAAAAGTCTCGGTTGGGCGGTTGCAATCATTTGTCTTATGCTAGCATGTTGGGTTTCAAAATATACAAAAAAGAGCCTTTTGAGGGGCTCTTTTTTGCCGCAACTTCCGCCATTGCTGACTTGGCTACTGATTCACCTCACGATGAACTGCCACCAGTGTATTACTAGCCCAAAAACTTGTCAATTGCTTGTGTTTATTTTATAAAAAAGCCTACGTTTAAAATCTGTGGATAAGTGGTCAATTAACACCTTAAGAATCCCAACGGAAACCATGGCCAAAATGCCCATAGCGAGCGGTTTGTTCGTACTGGGGCTTACGTAAGTCCAAATACTTAATAATGCCTTTTGGTGTCAGGTCGTAACCCTTAACAATCTGTGACTTACCATCCAATACTACTGTGGCCTCTAGTGGCTCTGCCACGCCTATCGCGTAAGCCAAATAACAAAAAACCTCGCGGGCCTTATGTTTTTTAATGTAGTCAACAGCAATCCGTCTGGCCATATAGGCAGCCGAACGGTCCACTTTGGTGGCATCTTTGCCAGAAAACGCGCCGCCGCCAATCGGTATCTGAGGCCCATAGTTGTCTACGACCAATTTACGGCCAGTCAGCCCGCTATCGGCGTCAAAGCCGCCCTGGTCCCAATCCCCTGACGGATTGGCATAAATCAGCGCACCTTCAACCTGTGGTTTATCCGCTAGCCACTTGGCCACGGCGGAATGTAAATCATTGCTCTTAGCATGTTGAAAACTAGCCACCAAAGCTACTATTTTGCTATCTTTTAAGGTCACCTGGGTCTTGCCATCGTGCGGCCAGAGCTTGTAGAGGTATTGGTTTAGCTGTCGTGCTAGCACTACTTCTAGGGGCAGCAGCTCTTTTGTCTCCGACGTCGCGTAGCCCACCATAATCCCCTGGTCACCGGCACCACCAGTGTCAACTCCCGCGGCGATTTCTGGGCTTTGGTGCACAATTTTATGCCTAATCGTAAGATTATCACCAGCCAACCGTTTGACAATTGGCTCAACGTCAACTTTGTCGTGCGCTGTTACTTCGCCAACTACAAATACCTCGCCATGCCCGCCTACCGTCTCAACCGCTACTCGTGCCCCTGGGTCCCGTTTTAAGTAAGCATCTAATATTGCATCTGATATCTGGTCACACAGCTTATCCGGATGTTTTGGTGATACGCTCTCGGCCGTTCTGTAAGTTGACATAAAAAAAACCCTTCTTTTTCCCGTTACTGTGGGACAGAAAAGGCAGTAAGCTTATCTATCCCGAGATTCGGGCTGGACTTGGCACCCTTCGACAAGCTCAGGGTAAACCTCTGCTTGACTGGGTTGCCGGCGGATCATCGGGCCATTTCCCTAACCGCACTCTTGATAATTAATTTTTTAAAACGTATTCAGTATAGCATGGCCAAACTTTGCAAAAATCGTTGGTCTTGCCGGCACTCTGGTCACCATCTGGTGTTGTTTCTTAAGCATAAGTTTATTGTACAACTTCCGGCGGAGATGTATAGTCTATAATTGCCAAAATAAAACAAAAAGGTTCCAAAAATTTACCGCCGTTCTAAGGTTAGTTTCAGCCTAATAATTTAGCACTTGAAGGCTAGAATCATCTTAGGTTGTGCGGATATATCATATGCAGACCCCTCGGAGCACAGCTCCAAATTCTAATTACTACTACAGGCCCGCTTATCAGATGCAGCCTGTAAAGCGCCAGCGTAAGCGTAAGCTTCTGCGGGCTCTGCTATTTTTGAGCTTGGCCATAGGTCTTTTCTACCATTTTGTTGGATTGCCCGGCTCATCGAGCCATCCAGGTTATAGTAGTAGCAAGAAGATAACAGCCGCAAACACTATGCCCGTCCTAATAAGCCAAGCTCAATCAGATACTATGGCCGCCCATATCAATGCGGTCATAGCTGCTCACCCCGAACTCGACATAGGTGTTGCCGTCCAGAACCTCAACGATGGCAAAACTTACCAATACGGGGAAAACCAGCCGTTTATAGCAGCCAGTATTTCCAAAGTCCTTACTGCTGTGCTTTTTTTGCACCAAGTAGAAAATGGCAACGCCAGTTTAACGGATACACTCGGCGGCTCAACTACACAATATCAACTGCAGCAACTGATTGAACAAAGCGACAACACTGCCTGGGAAAACTTTAACTCACTACTTGGCCATCAGGAACTTAGCGACTACGCCAACCAAATCGGATTGAATAACTACGACCCTGATCAAAACATACTAACGGTTGATACCGTAGCAACTTTGTTTGGCAAGTTATATAAGCAGAAATTACTCAACGGCTCAGACACAAAACTTTTGCTCTCATATATGCAAAATGCCAACGAGACCGAATATATATCAGCATCCGTTCCTGCCGGTGCAAAAGTCTACCATAAGGCCGGATGGTTAGAGGATCGCGTCCATGACGCGGCAATTATCGATAATGGTAAGCACCCCTATGTATTGGTAATTTTAAGTAAAGCCCGTAGCGGCACCTATGACACAAATGCGGGCAAGCAAGTATTTGCAGATATCACTTCGGCGACTGCTAAAGTCTTTTTGTAGTTATCCGATTACTTGAAAGGTTTCTTTTAGGTTAGCCAGAGCTACCTTTTCGGTTTTCCCGAAACTGGATACGTCAATATTAAGACACTGGGCAACAAAGTACTTGCCTTCTTTATAAACTACAGATTGAAATTCTAAACTCTTCATAACACCTACGTTTTATCATATTTTTTGCTTGACCCGTGGAATTAGAGTTGGTACTTCTGGGGAGATTCAATCCGTTCGGCAAGGCTCACCATAAATGGGAGGATTTTCTTTGCCATCTGAGTTTTCTGTCATTTTTATTGACACCAAGAGTATACTGTTAAATAGGAACTAAATAATAAAATATCAAAATGACTTCCAATGAATTGTTACATAGTCCTGTTAGTCAACTGGATTATCAACGCGGCAAAACAAGCGCCTTACCACCGGATGAGCTCCACCATGGCGAGCTATATACAGCTAGACTACTGCTTGGTGAGGTAGTGAGGCCGGCAGAAACAAAAACTGGAATATATGCAGTTAGTGCGTTCGTGGAAGTAGAACATGTATCTGATGACAGACGCCGCTTCGCGGTAATACGTTATGTGTCAGAAGATGGCCTTCCCGAGGGCCCAGCCTATAGGCCCAACTTAAGTGAAGATGGGATTATGCAAGGTACGGCCGCTCCCCTACCCACCAGAGAAGGGTACTTGCTTCACTCTACGGGCCCGTTAGAAGAAGAGCTTCGAGAACTGGAAGAAGGAATGCTGGTACGCGTTCCGGCAGCACGTACTCGTGCAATCGCTATAGAGCAACCCTTACCATATCAAAAAGCACAGCGGCGATAAGCAACTGTGCTAGAGGTTCAAACGTTAAAGTCTATCTTGTACGATTTACGACTCTGGCGCACATTGTGCCGTTATATGAGTTTGTAAACGTCCCGCGCTAGGCGGAAAAAACTTTTTATTCAATCAAACTCAAATTTTTGATTTCAAAGAGAATACGTTTGTCAGCTACATAGTAACATAGGGTTGATATACTGTCAAGAGTATTTTACTATCTTTCGTAAAATTTTACACTGTCGGCAAAGCCGGTGATCATAGAGCAACTTTTACCCGGGAAGGGCTCGGCTTTCAGTATCCTCGTGCTAGTAAGTTGCGCTAGCAAACAACCTACACCTTGGCCGCTACTTTTAGCAGTTAAGCCTTTGGCAACAGAGTCTCGGTTCCAGTTCGCGCCGGTACTGGTAAGGTAATTCCAGGATGTTAGGTCGTACTTAACAAGCCCGGCATCAACACCGACAGTGGCTGGATCGGGCGCGTTGTCTAGATCTTCAAATTGTTCAGCCTGTCCGCCGTAATCGCCTAGTGAGATCGTGAAGTGGCTGGGGTCGTAAAGGTCAGGCGCGATTGATAGATGAGTTTTCCAGTACTCCTGTTTTTGGCCGCCTATATAGCCGCCGCTGGCCCGCACAAACCAGTTGCCTACTAATTTTCCATCAATATCATAGTCTATTTTGCCCTCCACCGGCTCGGCGACTCTTGGGTTGCGGGCTTCAACTATGGCTCGTAGTTCGGGTGTGTAGTAAGGGAACGGATTGGTTGTATATATTTTCCAGCCTTCCCCATCATAGTGAGAAGGCACTATAAAGCCCTTTAGAGTACCGTTAGTACGCCAGACGGCAAAGTCTAGGGTCTGGCCGCCAATGGCGCCTACCTGTTCGCCGGCTTTGATTGGCAGGTTAATCTCCCGATTGTTTTTATCGTATGCCTGCTTAACCTTACCGCTCAGGCTGGTTACCAAGTCATAGTAGTAAAGGAAGGTGCAGCTGTGGGCAAAAACAAAGCGGTATTCTGTACCCCTGTCATTTGCTCGGGGTTGAATGTCCACTATAGTAGCATCGGCCATGGCATAAACTGGGTAGCTATCGCGGGCTGAGTTGTGATCTTTTGGCGCAAAGTATTGGTGATCGATTGGCGTTACGTGGCCACCAACAACCAATCCGTATGGTATTAGAATAGAAAAGTCTTCAGGCTTCATTGGCAGGCTGGTAAATGTGGCGTCACCCGTGCCCACACATTTATTAGCCGACAGGCTTTTGCCAGCTTTTACTGCTTTGCTTTCTACGGAACCGCTTCCGCTAATAATTGACGAGGATGTAGCTGGTTGGTTACTTATCACTTTGTAGCCGACCAAGCCAACTACCCCCAAAATCAAGATGACTAGGGCGATAATTGTTAAGTGAAAGCCTTTTTGTGACTCGTGACTCATGATTAAACATTAGCAGCTTGATGTTTTTTTTCAAACCTGTTTGGGTTTGGCGGAGAAACAAACATTTTTGCTACCTTGGACGGCAAGGTAGCGCCCACCGCCGGGCTGCGTTTTTTATTGATGCAAACTCTAGTCAAAAATCTACAACAGCTTCGAGGACTCGCTACGCTCAAACAGCTCTCGGCTTAAAATGTATGTAGTTTTGACGATTTTTCTCAGGAAAAAGCCGATGCCCAGACCCAATAAGGCTGTGCTTCTTTAGCCTGTGTATTATCGAAGGCTCGAGCCTGAACCTTAAACTGTGCTCGTTTTTTGCTTTTTAGGGGGTTTTGGGTGACGGCTCTTTCAGCTCGACGAATACCACGTGAGTGTCGGTGCTGCCGATATTTTCGCCGATGTGTTTTTGGGCGTCCAGCCAGCTTACCTCGCCGGCTGTTTTGTGAACGGTAATTTCTTTATCCTCAAGTATTAATTTGCGGTCGAACTCGCTTAGTGTGTACATCACGCTGTCAGGGTGGTTATGAGGCGTGGTCTTTTGGCCGGGCTTATCTTTGTACTCCAGCACGCGCACCCGCTCGTTCTCAAAAATAACCTTATATATATCCGGGTTGGACTTGGTCGGATCCGTATTCATCTACAATATTATGCGCCCAGGTGTGGGGGAAGTATTATTTTTAATTAATTTGGGGGCAAGCGGTTAAAGATCTTTGTATGTTTTTTCGTCGCGCTTGGTGATAGTAATAAGATTAAACTTTTGATCGACTTGCCGGATAATGATTCGATGTCTGCCAACCCGAATTCGGAAATTATCATTAGTGCCCTTGATCTTTTTAATGTCTAACTTCTCTGGGCGGTTATTGGCCAGCTGAAGCAAAGCCTGCTCGATTCGGGCACGCGTTTTAGGGTCGAGTTTTTGAAGTAGTTTTTCGATTTTGTTCATCAACTTTGTCAAGTCGCCTTAAAGCTGCCAGGACTTCTTCAGCAGGGACGCCCTCTGGATTAATTTCTCTAAAATCCACCACTGTTTCCCAGTTGCCTTCATCACCCCATTCATCAACGATTCGTTGGTTTTTTAGCTTACGAACAATTGATTCGCGAATAAAATCACTGCGGCTGGCGTATTCGCCTTCGGCCGCCTTATCAATTTCGTCTACCAGCCTCTGTGGCAAGGAAATGTTAATCGTCTTAGATTTTTTACTCATACATAAACCATACACTTTATGTATTGAATATGTCAAGCCCCATTTTGCTCGCCCGCCTGCCCCAGTGTCCTGCTCATCCACTAGCTACGGTGCCAAAGGCACCTGGGATTTGATGAGAGAAATTAGGGTCTACTTTGTAAAGTAGGCAAACAATTTATCACCTTGTGCCGACAAGGTGGTGCCAAGCTCTTGGGCACATGGTTCACTTGACGCAACCAATTGTCAAAGAGCACAACAGCCTGCGGAACTCGCTACGCTCAGACAGTCCTCGGCTAATAGCTGTACTTTAGACGTGCCTGCTCAGGTAAACCATGCATGCCCAATTTAAAAGTTCTTTTATTCAGATGCCCGGACCCGTTCACTTTTGAGATTAGACAGGAGAAATTCCTGCGGCTTCCAAGTTTTCTCGAGCCCGGCTTATCTATTTTAAGGCCTTGTTAATCTCCTCTTCCTTAAAGCCCAACTCAAGCAGTTTTTTGTATATTTTTAGGTTAGCAATGTTATACAAATGCTGTTGTATCGTAAATTTAGTTCCAGATTTCGGGTTTGAAATCAGAATGTGACTTCCTTTACCGCGTTTGGTGTCGACGTTTAGCCCTAGCCGTTTGCAAGCCTTCGCCCAATCCTTTTGTGACTGGTCAAAGTTGCGCACTTTATGCTCCTACGTGCACGTTCTGCTTGACTTCTGCCGGTTCATTATCAGTATGCAGTGCTTCATCTCTGCAAAGATGAGGTGGGATTTCAAAATAAGTAAAAACAGCATCTTTTAATAAATCCGGTACTTCGCGTGGGTCTTTACCGCCTGTCATGATTCCATCGATATTAGTGGATTCAGCACTCCAAGTGCCATCTGGATGATGTTCGATCTTAAAATTTATAGAGTGGTTGTCGAGTTCACGAATAGTAGCGCGCATTTCTTTAACTCGCTCGTTGTTCTCTTCATCAAAGCTATAGCCAAGTTTTCTTAACGTGTTTGCAGATAAGTAAACAAATTGGTTTTGAAATCTCTTCATGCTATCTAATCCTAACTTCCATACTTAACACAAGCATATTATATCATATATCTTTATTTTTAAATACTTTATTCCGTATTTCAGGAAAATTAGGTGTAACTAATTCAGCTATTTTTATTGGATGCAGATCACTTCTTTCGGATATATTGATGGTCGTATTATTGCTGTCAGTAGAATTGTTGCTAAAGCTGTTTGGGCTTGCGTTGACTGAATCAATACTATTCTTTTGTGTATTTCTTATTCTACTCGTCGGAGAATTACGCTTAGTTAAACTTAAATTAAAACTTTCGAATAATTTTTTCAGTGGTAGTGGTATAAGTGCCATAATTTAGTACCCTCCTTAGGTACTTACCTAAAGTTATTCAGTTTTAAAGAGTTTGGATTTTGAGCGGTTTACTAAAGCATCTACGGAGCAATTAGAGATTAATAAATCGTTACAGAGAAAGCTATCACAAAGCTAATGTTTTTGTCAATATGCCTAATGAATTTTATAAATGTTTATGCTTATTTATGAGATTCGATAAGAGAAATTTCATCGGGTGTTAGTTCATAAAGCTCGTAGACTAATTGGTCGATTTGATTGTCAGTTTTTTCAATCTCTGACTTCAGCGAATGCCATTCATTAGAATTCTCAGGAACGTTTACCGTCTCTAAGTTTAAGGAGAGTAGCTTCTTGACTAAGTCTGATATATTTTTTTGCTCCTGTTCCGAAGGCACTGAGATAGGTAGTCTTTCGATAAATCTTTTCGCGTACGAGTAAAATCCGCCTCTAAATTTTGAACTGATTTGCTGCACATACCAATCCAACAGAGAGCTATTGAGTAAACCTAGAAGGTAGTGATATTCAACCTTGGAGTCAGCCGGAAGTGTAACCCCATAACCTCCGGCATTTCCGCCACCAACAAAATAGTACTTACCTGCATCATCAAAAGTGAAAGAAGCTTTACTAGCAAGTACCTGGGTCATTATTTTTGAAGACTGGAATTTGCTTAGATTTTTAGGATAGACATAGCCATACCAGCGACCGTGCTTCATCTTTCCGTTCTCTCGGTCTTCGAGAGCTTTCTTGTTCCCCAATAAGTATTGCCATGTCCGTGGATATTTTTCCTTAAAGTCTTTTACCGGTATTAAATCAGCACTTTCAGGAGAGATCATATAGGGCAAAACTATAAGAAACTTATAGAATGGCGTGGAGTATCTTTTTATCTCTTTACCCCTTAACAGGGGATGCAACACAGCTTTTTCAAGCTGATATTCTTGCCCGTTTAGCTTCGAACGTACGATATAGTGGTCTTCTTTTTCCTTGACCAACTCTAAAATGTATATTGGATCTGCGTTCGTCTGGAGCCCAACGTATATTTTTTCTGCTAAATCTTCGAGGGTCTGTAGCCCAGAAGATATTTTTTGCAGCAAATCCTGTCCCTCTCCAGTACCCATAGACCAAGCTTTACTAGTCAAGCTTGCTGCTGATATTTTATGGCTCTTCATTTGTTTAAGACCAGCAGTTCCACCGAGCTTTTTAAAACCACTATCGGCGTCTACAAACTCCACCAGGCTGGTACGATTCTTACTTAGAAATAGTAAGGCGGTATACGTTGTAGCATCCCCAAAGACTTGAAAGTCACCAAAGTCAACAATCTTATTCACAAACTGATTCTCCGTGAGTATTTTCCTGATAATTTCTCCATACTCAGCTTGCATGAACTTATTGGGCAAAATCATTCCAAGTCGACCGTCCGAGCGAAGGGTATCTATCCCTTTCTCGATAAACAGAATGTAGATATCGTAATTTGACTTGGCGGATTCATATACCCCTTTAAAGTACTCAGCATCATCCTTGTCCAAGGCTTGGACCCTAATATAGGGAGGATTACCGATAATTACATCGAAGCCGGGGTTTTCGCGTTCAAACACTTGTGGGAATTCTTGCTGCCAATTAAATGGCTTTTTATCGCGGTAGTTTCTGCCAAAAACTTTTTCTAGCTCGGCATCAGTCCCGCTTATAAGCGAGTTGCCGTTTTTGATATTTTTACTCAGATCTGGCAGTCTCATTTGCGAATCCAAGGCATTTATAAGCAAGTTAAGCCGGGCAATTTCCACGGCCTGCTCGTCCAAATCCACGCCGTAAATATTATCGAGGAGAATTGTTATTTTTGTCATCTCGCCGGGGTTGGCCCCAAACTCAAGGTATTTATTGTAAATCATTTCCACCGCGCGAATGAGGAAAGAACCCGAGCCGCAAGCCGGGTCAAGAACTTTGATAGCCTTTAAATCGGCTACCGTTTCGCATTTGTCTAGTACAGGCTTAAGCGCGTTAGTAACAATGTAATCGACGATATAGGTCGGTGTGTAATAAATGCCTTGTTCTTTGCGTTTGCGGGCGTTTTTGCTGACTTCTATACCCTTTTCTGATTGAGCCAGCTGGTAGCCGAGGTAGTTTTCGTAAACACTGCCCAGCACATCGGCTGGGATGGCCTGGAAATTGTATTCATAATAGCCGGTTTTGCCGTGCAGAATTTCGATAACTTTTTCGGTTGCACCATCGTATTCCTGCCAACCCTCTAGCGGATGAAGCGCAAAAAGATTGGAATTGTATATTTTATCTAGTTCGCGGAATTTGGCGACCAGTGATTGATAAAATTTCTCAGTAGCACTGCCGCCGGAAGCTCGAAGCATTGGAATAAGCGTGGGTTGTTCCAGCTGGCGATCTTCGGCGACTCTTATAAAAATTAACCTATCCAGTAGCTTTTGAACTCCTTCTTCTAAAAGGTCGGCCGGGACTTCTTTATTCCATGCACGAAATGATTTAAGCAGCAATAAGCGTGATTCGTTTAAGTCTTTGTAGAGAGTGTCGGTAACGGACACTCTTTGCAGTTTTTTGCCGTGTTTTTCGCCGTATTCATCAAGCAAATTTTTGGTAAATGCTTCTTTGGAGAGCAGCGAGAGCTGGTCAAAACGGTCCAGGAATTGATCATATCTGATTTCAAAAACTAGTTTATGAGATAGATGCTCGGCAACATCTTGGGAGTTAAAGATTTTAAGGCTTTCAAAGTCAGTCAAAGCAGCCCAAGCTATGCCTTTGTTCCAGGAATAAGCGATAGCTTGTTTGGCAAATCTTTCATCGTGAATATCTGCGCTTAGTTTTTTGGCTTCCAGGTAAAACTTGGGCCAGCCGTTGAGGTAAAAACCGTAATCAGCACGATCTTTGGCATTAGTATGTTCTTCGGCGCTAACTTCTTGCTTGCTACTGGTATCCCAGCCGAGCGCGTTAAAAAGCGGCAGGATGAATTCTTTGCAGGTTTCGGCTTCGCTATACTTTTTGATACCACCGGATTTCTTAATTTGCTCGTATTTTTCTACGAGTTCAGTAATTTTCTGTTTAGCTTCAGACTGTGTCAAACAAAACTCCAATTGACCTGAATTATACCTCTGTTGTAAGAAGTTGTACAGAGAGAGATTTATTATTGTTCACGTGTGGGATCTAAAATCATGCTCCTGAATGCCGCCGTACCTCCTATGGTAGCAACGAGAAATGCTTCTCGGGTAGTCAGTAAGTACGAAGAATCCTCTTCTGTTGTTAAGAACATATTCTCCTCATCTAACCTTACCCTTAAAACTAGTTCTTGCACCTGCAGTCTCCCGATAGCTCCAGCTGGTGACGCTGTTTCATGCCAAGCCCTTACGATAAAAGCCAATTTGTCTGTCGCAATGGGTGACACTTCAATATCCGAGGGATTACGCAGTGCGCCTTTTCCTAAACGATTAAAGGCTGAATCGTTAACAATTCTTACAAGTTTATCGTCCAGTCCACCAAAGCTGTCGTCAATTTCATCATACCCAGCACCGGTAAATCTAATATCAGGCTTATACTTATACACTATAAGTAATATTATGCCACTAATTTAAGAGGTTGTACAGGTGTTTTATAATACGTGTACCCCATTACGACAAGTAAAGAGATAAAGGAGTATATTAGTGGTATGGATGAACAATCCGTAGAGCTATCACTTAAACTCCTCTACAAACTAGAGAACCAAAGACGTACACTTGGCACAGAGGAAGATTACGTAAAGCATCATATGGATACGATTCTCACAGAATGCGGCGGTGAATGGGACAATTATACCACTGAAATTTATTTAGAAAATTTTAATCACAATTATTAAAAACCGTGACAAATTAGACAATATTTAGACTCAAGCAAACAATCACTGCGCGTATTGATTGTCGATTTTGGTGTTAACTTTATTTTGCAGGTCTTGCGATTGTTGGACTGCATTATCTGCTCTATCAATAGTATCGGCCGGGTTTGAAACTCTGGGGGTATCTGAGCCGGAACTGCTTGAAGAATCGCCGGAACCATAATAATAAAAGCCTAGAGCAATGAGCAGGATTGTAAATAGGATCGCCAGAAGTATTTTTACCATTTTTAATTGCTGATTATTATTTTTGATTATACCGCCTGCTCTAAGGAGTTGTACAGGACATTAGCTGTTAGCTAAAAGCTTTGAGCTTAAAGCAAAGGTGGGTTTGGGCATGAGAGCTGGGGGGTTATGGGGCGTGGGAGCGGGCGGCGATGGCAAACTGCATAAAATAGTTTTCAATCCCGGGGCGATCAGTATTCTCGAAAAAAGCACGCAAGTACTCTTCCTTGGCACGGAGTATTTCTTTACGCCTAGCCGCGGTCAATTTGCTGCTTCCAGTTGTAGCGTCAAATAGATCGATAGCCCTTGCGAGTGCCGCCTCAGCCATTTCTTTATCATTTTTCTTCAAGTATGAAAATGACCGGCCAACCTCGCTACCGATATTCCCCATCTGATTAAAAATGCTTAAAGTCGTCCATTTTTTACGGTCAACTGTGTAACTACTCATTTAGACACTTTGTCTTGCACGATTTTAATAATTCGATTTCGGACGCTCTGATCGTCTACATCTCTGCTCATATTTTTCTGACTAGGGCGAATATTGATCATTGAGTCAAATTCTATGAAATCATCCTGGCCAAACTTTTCTGGGTACAGGTTTATACCCCAAAGATCTTGTTGAGCGGAACCATTTTCTATGAGGTAGGCTTCTTGGTCGGCATGAAGTTCGGCGTCAACAACAAGCAAACCCTTTTTGACATCAACCACGGCTTTGACAAGGCCGCCATACATCTTGCCCGCCATTTCCATGAGTTCGGTGTTAGAGATCTTACTGACCTGCTTCATTACGCTAATTATACCCCTGTTGAGGCGACCTGTATAGGCCGCCAGCTGAGATGACTAAAAGCTTTGGGCTTAAAGCAGTGGTGGGGCAAGCATGCGTAGCTAACCCCGCCTACCGGCGGGCCGGCTGAGCAGATGTTGCAAAAAAAGTAGCGGGTCTGTTTTATTTACTCTTCGTGATTAGGTATTTTTGTTTTTAACGAGTAGCCGTTTGGGCACGAAGCTTAGCAGCACGTTCAGACATTTTGCGCTGATCTTCAATAGAAAGCCTAGCCGCTTTGTCGATAGCCTTACTATCGAGCACTTTTGCGGCTTTTTTCGTGTGAACTGAACTAAATCGAGTAAAAATCTTCATAAGATAATGCCTTCTATACTCTTTCTAGTATAGGTTTTAGATAAAAGAGTGTCAATTTGAGCCGGATCTCTTATTATTTGATACTCATGATCATCGCTCTTTTTGATAGCGATTACTATAACCGAATTACTGAACTCAGAGAGTATTAATTTTAGGTTCTTTGGTACCTCTAAGCAAGCGTTGATAAAACCGTCCTTGCTTACGCCCCTCTTAGTAAGTAGCTCACGATCTTTGGTCAGCTGCCAAGCCTTTTGTGGCTCTTGCCAAATATAAAATAGAACTACCGTATGTCGCTTAAGTGTCCGGCGGATATTTTCTACAGCTTTTGCGTGCGATAGTGTACCATCCATAACAAAATTAAATTTCTTTTCCCGACACTGATCAAAAACTGCCTCTAAAATTATGTTGGATCCGCCTCGATACAGGTAGTACTTTTCCGGTGAATAGCCTGGAAAAAGCTTTACGATTTCATCCAAGTCCATACGTACAAAATCGTTGTTGCCCTGGAAGAGTCGGTCCAAGAATTCAGTTTTGCCGGCACCCGGGATGCCAGCAGTAAATACTGCCATTGGTACATCTGTAGACTTAGCACCAAACTTTGAAATAAACTCCTTGGCGATGGCCTTTTTATTACTTCTAGCCCATGCATCGTAATTCATGGATCTAGTATAAACCAGATAACGATTTATCATTATCACCAAAAAGACATAAAGTGGGTCTGGGCATCGGCTTTTCCTGAGCAAGACCATCAAAGCTACATACATCTAAAGCCGAGAGCTGTTTGAGCGAAGTGAGTTCTCGAGGCTGTTGTAGGCTTTGAGCGGAGATTGCATCAAGAAAAAACGCAGCCCAGCGGTTGGCGCTACCTTGCCGTCCAAGGTAGCAAAATTGTTTGCTTCTCCGCCAAAGCCGGACAGGTTTTGAAAGGTAGTAAATATTATTTGCAGTAGTCGCTGTTTTTGCCGTTTTGGCCATCGCCCCCGGGTAAAGCTAGCAATTTGGCTGAATCGGGTGCCGGCAGCCAGTCTTTCAGCCAGCAAACCCCATAGCTTGCTAAGTCATTATTGGTTTTTTTAATCCCGTTTTGTTTTCGCATGTCATAAACACCAAAGTCAAAGCCGACGTTGCTGGTTTTGGCAAACCCGACGGCTGTGGCCACGATCTCGCCCTTTGTCACATTGACGACTGGCTTGAAGTCCGAAGTGCGCGAATCATCTGGTTTTGCCGCTGGCAAACTCCCGTCGACAGCTTTTTGAAATTTATCAGCCAAAGTCAGTAGATGATCAAAACGGTATTTAACGCCGCAGTCATTACTAAACTCTAACAAAGTCTGCACCTCCCCCTGTTCTATATAACGGCTGCCGATGGTCAGCTTGGCATCCATGGGAGCACGCACCGTCACTTTATTGTCCTGGCTGTTATCAAAGCGCAGGCCACCGTGGGCTTTATAATCGCCGCTTCTGACTTGGCCGGGGTACAGCACCGAAGTCGCCAGCGAGACATCGGCCGGGCTGGCCATCATTGGTTGAGCCGGGCAAGCGGAATCGCCGGACTGCTGGCTAGAGGTTGTAGCCGGTTTGGCTACATCTTTATTTCCCAGCACTTTCCAGCTGGCAAACCCCACCACCCCAAGGATTACTAAGATAATTACAAGTTCAACGGCGGAAAAACCAGATTGTCTTTTAAGCATAAGCTGATTATAGCGGGATCACCGCCAACATCCAATGGCTGAGGCGGACAGGCTGTTTGAGCGAAGAATCCAGCCTAGCCGTTAATGGGATCAAGCGTGATGCAGCCGGGAACTTTCATCTTGGCTTCGTCGTACAAATTAGTATTAGCCCGGTAATCTTCCCATGATTTGAAGAAAGCCAACAACTTTTTTTGTATATCGGCTTTGATAGAATCGTCCAAGTAGGCGAACGGGCAGACATGCTGTGGCGAGTTACCACCGTGCAAGATGCCTAGCTCGACAAGTCCGAGGCCGTCATAACTTACTTTGTTATGCGGGCTAACCTGGGCAATGACCTGCCCGGCCGTCACATGGTCACCAGGTTTAACCAGTACGTTAATTACGTGCTCGGTTTCATATTGCCAATTCATTTCATCCTTAACCGGGCTAACCATGACCGAATAATCATCACTATAAAGTTTTGGTACATTGGTAACGTATCCATCGATCAGAGAATGGACATTGGTACCCATGGGCACTCTGAACTCCGGCTGGGGGTTGGTTTTATCCTTATAGTCATTGGCTGAATTGCCGGGAATCACTTGGCCATACGGGGATAATATTAAACTCAGAAGTATGTTGGCTTTTGTAAAAACAAAGTCACCAGCGTGATTGGTCGTGGAGTTATAGGTGTCCAGGTTAACTCCAATCGTCTTTAGCTTTACTGGGGGCTGATTCGGATCGATTGGCGTCGTAGCTGGCTTAGACGAGTCTTGCGTCGTAGCTATGTCCGTGGTTGTTTTTTTATCACCAAAAACTCGCCAGCCCACAACAGAAATGACACCGACAACGACTACAGCCAGTAAAATCGCAACTAGATGGAACCCTGCCTGATCCTGCTTATGCTTCATAGTGGCTAAT
>PFEG01000054.1 GCA_002793885.1 Candidatus Saccharibacteria bacterium CG10_big_fil_rev_8_21_14_0_10_47_8 | reverse complement strand
TCAGTCCGCTGCTCGCCAGCGCCTTGCACTCCATCCAAGCGGGAAACCCCAGGATTTGAGTATATTTGAGCTAGTTTTTCTAATCTGGGGTCAGGAATAGGCACTATTCCTGTGTTAGGTTCAATCGTGGCAAAAGGGTAGTTAGCCGCCAAAACTTTGTTGTCTGTTAAAGCGTTAAATAATGTCGACTTGCCAACATTCGGCAACCCCACAATACCGATAGATAAACTCATACCATTATTTTAACAGATAGGTTAACTTGCAAAAAAGTCAAAAGTATGCTAATATACATCTGTTAATGTAAGAAAATTAAAAATGTTCGCACAAAAACCGGTTACCAGTCCGCCATCAACTCACACAATACCCCTGCATACAGCTCGTACGGCGGGTCAAAAAAGTGATGGTTTTTGGAATCTAGTCTTAGACCTAAAAATTCAAATCTTTAAAATCTTACAGCATATCTGGCGTTATCGGGTAGCTATTGCTCTGACTTCACAGGCTAGTGTTTTACTGTTTGTCGGCTACATGCTGTTTTGGCCGCAATCCATACATTACTCTTTTGCTAGTCAAAAAAGCTGTGTCACCAGCCCAGTTATTTTTCCAAATTTGTTCAAGACCGATACCAAGGGGACTTTTAACTTAAATCGCACGCCAACCATATCTATCGGCCACATGCCAATCTTTTCGGGCTCGCTATGCGCGGCTCCCCAGCAACACCCACAATCTAAGACAACTTATGCTAACCATCAAAAGCTGTATCTTGGCGGTTTACATATCGGAAAATCGGTAAAAATCGTTACCAATAGTTATCCGGCTGTCTATGCCCCCAACTTTGGTGTTGCCGCTATTCCTATAGATAAGCCGTTAAATTTTAAGCTTAGCCTAAACGATGCTACCTTTAATTACGCCATAACTGCCAACGGCCAAACCAGCATTTGCGCTAAGCAAAATACTCAGTTAAGCTGCAGTTTGGTCCCGCTTAAACTGGCTTACGCCGCTAAATATCAGGCATCACTGGTGAGAATGTTCCATAGTCAACCAGCCGGCAATATAGTTTCTAAAACTCTTCAAACAATCACGGCTACGGCTATCACCAGCTCGTCTATCAAATCTGGAGCCACGGTTTACGATAAGCCCCAGCAAATTACTCTGCAGACCGACAAAATACTCGTGGGCTTGGACAAGGTCAGCTTGACCACCAAGAACCCTGACGGCACTGTCACCAACATTCCTGTGGCCAGTACCTTCAGCGGCCAAACTGTTACCGTTAGTATCACTAGCCCTTTGGCCCGTAAAACAGCGTATAACCTACATATTGATAACCTTACGGCCAGCGACAACAGCCGGCTGGAACATCCCTACGATTTGCCATTTATAACTTCGGGTGGGCCCAAAGCAACCAGCATTAACCTTCCATCTACGGGTGTAGTTTTGGGGCAAACTATAACCGTTTCGTTTGATCAGGCCTTACTGCCAGCTCAGGACCCTCAGCAGATCGCGTCGCTTATCGTAAATGGCGTTAAACAATCGACGTCGATTGCTATAAGCAATAATAAAATCGTTATTACTCCTAGGGACGCGTTTCCGGTCTGCGCCCGCATTACCGTGCAGCTTTCGGCTGTGGCTCAAAATGCTTACGGGGTATCCGGCGATTCGGCCAAAAGCTTTGGCGCGCGCGCCAGATGTTACACCACTTACAGTATTGGGACATCGGTGCTAGGTCGCTCAATCGTAGCCTATCAGTTTGGCAGTGGACCAAACATGATTTTATACATCGGTGCCACGCATGGTAACGAGCAAAACTCAATGGTTATTTTGCAAAAATGGATTAGCGAGCTGGATGCCAACCCCGACAGTATTCCGGCTGGTCGGACAATTGTGGTGATACCATCTATCAATCCTGATGGAGTGGCAGCTAACAATCGGCTTAATGCCGCTGGGATTGATCTAAATCGTAACTTCCCGTCTGATAATTGGCAGACTAATGTTACCCAGCCGGGCGGGGGAGGTGCTATGACAACCGCCGGTGGTTCCGCGCCGTTGTCTGAACCTGAATCCCGGGCTCTAGCAAACTTTGTAATAGCTAAACAACCCCGCTTGGTGCTGACCTATCACAGCCATGCCGGTGTTGTTGAAGCTAACGAGGCAGGCGATTCCGTGTCGCTTGCCTCTGCCTATTCCGTTAAAGCTAATTACAGTGCCATTCCAATCTCGTCTATCGGTAATACATTCGATTACAGTACAACCGGAGCTATGGAAGATTGGATGAAAGATGCCCTGAACCTATCAGCCTTTGTAATTGAGCTACAAAGTCCTACAGCAGATGAGTTTACCCGCAACCGGGCTGCCATGTGGGCCATGGCTAAAATATAAACCGGAATATCCAGCAGTATCCAGATATCCAGGGCCGGGCCTTGGAAATAAAGGGTTAGGTTCGCTACAATGTTTTTATGCCGAGTAGAAATAGACGGAAAGAATATGCTGAGGACAGCTTCTATCATATTTATAACAGAGGTGTCAACAAACGAGTCATTTACAAAGATGCCGATGATTATGCGGTTTTTCTAAATCTTATAAAACGCTACCTAGATGATAAACCTGCAAAAGACGCTAAGGGCAGGGAGTATGAATGGTTACACGAGAAAATAGAGTTGTTGGCTTTTTGCTTGATGCCGAACCATTTTCACTTATTTGTCTTCCAGCACGGTAAGGACAGCGTGACACGGCTTTTACATAACGTATGTACTGCCTATACAACGTACTTTAACAAGAAATATAATAGGCTTGGACCCCTGTTTCAGGATCGCTTCAAGGCAGTTCGCATTACTAGCGATAGTTATCTGCTGCATATTACCCGCTACATCCACCTCAATCCGCAAAATTATAAGAGCTGGGAATTTTCGAGCTATATATATTACCTGGGTCGTAAAAATGCGAGCTGGCTACAGCCTAAAAGAGTTCTTGGCAGTTTTAGTGATGGGGAATACGAACAGTTTGTTGCTGATTATGAGAGTTATAAAGATTCACTTGATAAGGTTGGCGAGTATCTGGCGAATACGGGTGAGCGATAACTTTCACCGGCCTGACCACTATCCGCAACTTACATTATTCCCAGTATTTCCAGGGCCGGGCCTTGGAAATACTGGGGTAGGAATTGCTTACTTAAGGGTAAGCAATTTTCTTAGTACTTAGTCAATGGTATAATAAAGTCACAATTAAGTAAGGCTTGTGTTGTTTTGAGCAGAATAACGTCTTCAGAATTAAGGTATTGGGGCAGTCGCATAATGTCCCCACTGGCCGTCGGATTGGCTATCGCCGCTTATGCGTCTGCGTCTACAAAGGCCGACTCCGCCATTCCGCGTGTTCAGAGCGCCCCTTACGAATGCCCGGATGATTACTTAAACAAGGATCGTTCGCCGATTCAAAAGGAACCAATTTTTGATGAGCAAAACGTTGGCGTACCACCTTATGATCAGGCAAATTTGGTAGTTGTTCACGATGATCGGGCTTATGATTTGGAGGGCAAATCCGTAAAAGTGGATAGTACGTGCGTTGGCACATCGTTCGAGCAGTTTCAAATAGGTAATAGCAGCTATGGAGATGCGGTGGGAGTAACAGTAGAATTCTCGATGCCGGATGACCCTGCGGGCAACGTCCTTAATCCTCACAATCCAGCTGAAAACGAAATACTAAAGGTTACACAATCAGAAGTCGGGTCGTATTCAATGCCAGATAAAACGGAGAAACCCGTGGATAATTACATGATACGTGAAGATGGAACATCAGTAAGTTGGAGCTTGCCGGCTCCGCTTAGTCATGGTCAACAGGAAGTCTATAGGGTATATTATACGTCTAAAAAATCAGTAGTTGACCAAGACTATAATGTGTCGGTCACCAGTGCTACACCTGAAATAAATCCTGCGGACAATGGTGTACATTTTCAAAAGGATATATACCCAGCCCAACTTAATCCAGCCGATAGGAGCGACCAACCCCGGTTCAGCAATGGCCGTATACGCCGTGTTCGCACCCTGGGTAAGCACTGTATTATCAGGCCAATAAGGATTTCTGCTCCCAAGTCTGCCGTATTAGATTCACAGGGCCTAATGAGGGGGCGTGTGATTACGGATGTTTACTATAGTAAAAAACGTGATTTATCACATGCGACGCATAAACGAATAAAAGTTCCTTTTGCTGCAATTACGCCCAAGAAGCCACTAGATGTTCCTGTAAGAATATGCGACACACCTGGGCAGAAATACGTTGATGCTAGAGTGGGTGTTACGGCGTCTAATACTCACAACAATCAGCCATTTCTGAAAGGAGCACATCTGGTTCGAACTAGGAGAGCGCACGGTCAGTTACACAGAGTGATAGCTTGGACTTTCAATGACAAACTGCGATACCCCGAATAGTCCTTAGCAGACGACCCCGAAGTATAGATTGAGCTCATAGTTGTACTTATGCTATATTTAGGGAATGATTATGAGGGCGGGTGCTTTAGGATTTGCTCGGCGGAAAAAACTCGTATTCCTAACAGTTTTAATAGCTCTGGTGGCTGTAGGCTTTATAATTTGGTATTTTGTAATACATAAAAAACCTGAGCCGGTAAGAACAAGCAATGGCGCAACCTCGTTACAGGTGGAGAATGCGCTCGCTGCTGATAAGAGTAAGTCATTAGCAGTTAAGAACTACGACCAATACATTGGCATCCAGAGGAGTTTAGCAACACAGTACTTGGCGAATGGCGATACTCATAATGCCGAAAGAATCCTGAATGATATTGTTAAGAACGTGCCGGAAGATAAGATCCCAGTTGATGTGTATATGGATTTTTGGAATGTGGCAAAAACAAAAAATGATACAGTCGCTCGTAAAAAGTACGCCCAAAAAGTGGTATCCATGCTAAAAGCTGAAACACCACCTAACCAAAAATTAATCGATAGCTGGAACCAAGAACTATGACTCCAAGTGAATGTATAAATTCTGCATTTACTAGAAAATTACTAATAATTCTTAGCTCTATTATTTTTGGTAGCATTTTTTGGCTAATAAGCGCTAAACCGGTAGCTGCTATATCCAATCAATCTCCCGATGCCGGTAGTAGCACGGTTAACGGCAATAGTGCTACACCTTGGCATGCAGTTGGTACAGGGGCGTTTGATGGTGCCACATCCTATGTAAAAGTTTATGTATCTGGCAACCAAGGTGCCACGGTTACTATTAAACAAAACTGCAATATAGATGTTGGAAACCCAGGAGTTCAATTCGCATTGGATGCACTTGATAAGAATGAATCCTATGGATTAAATGCTGCACCGGTAGGATATTTGGCGCCTTCAGGAACTTGTGCCGATCGCACAATTGGCATACCTGCGACCGATGGAAATGGCAATCCGCCGGCTGGCGGCATGCATTCAGTAATACCTGGGCATGAAGCCTACAGGGTATTTTATTTAGAGGCTACCATATCACCGGGACCGAGTGATAACGAAAGATCATACCGAGTCGCTGTTAGTGAGCCTGCCTGCAGTAATGGGGGAAATTGCGTAGGAATAAGCAGGGTGGTGAAGGGCTTTGGTAAGGCTGCTGTGTTTGGGATATATCAGCGCGATGCACCAGGCTTAGGTGGGCAAATGTGGAACTTCAATCAACCATTTGCTCCGCGCTGCAAAGATCCTAATGGGGTATACAGGTTTGGTGTTTATGATGCCGACTACAATCAATACCCTCCACAAGACCTAAATCTAGTAATGGCAAGAGCTACACGAGGTACTGGGAACTGGAATGGATTTACGTCGTGGACTGGTGCGCAACTGGGCGGTGACCATGTTTACAACACGCTATCTTTTAACGCAGACAACGCCTATATCTATCGTATGCAGTGGTCTGGCATTAACTGGCATAACACACTTCAAATTAATGTACCGTTTGATGAGCTTGATGCCAAAGTTTCGACTGCAGAATGCAACCCACCTAATTCTGGCGTAGTCTGTAATGCGGCTAATGCAAGCATTAACCCCGTAATCGTAAATCAAAACTCTCAATTTACTGTAAATATAATAAACAATTCATCTTCAGCACTGGATAATAGTTATTCACTGCGTCAGACTTACTATTCCAATATCAATCCCACCCACCAGACATTAACACGTAGCCTGGCCAGTGGACCTGGTTTATTAGGGCCGGGTAAAAACGGCAATTTTTCGTTCGGAATAAGTCGAGCGGCACCTGGGACATTTACATTTGAATTTCAGATGCAGCAAAACGGCAATTTGCTTGGAACTTTTAATCCCAGATGCCAAATAGTGCTACAGGTTAATCCAGATACTCCACCGACCCGTCCAAGCTGCTATATACATACGACTTCTATTCCACCTCCTGCTAACAATGTAAATAACGCAACAGTACCTTACGGAGGCGGTATAACACTTTACCCGCAAATAGGTAACTCTACGGGTAAAGACTGGGGGTCTAACTACTACGTAGATGAGGTCAATGCGGGAGGGGCATCGTTAAGGACTTTGTGGCCAACGGGTACCGTTAACGCAACGAATGATCCCAATAACGCACCTTATTCTGCGCAGCATCCGGTTAGCTATAATAATTTGACCGCAACGACTACCTTTTACTACGAAGTTTGGATACATGCGGGTGCACAAAATGGGCCTACACCGTTCCCGAATCCTCCTGCTAATTTTCAGGGCAACAGGCTCTTATGTCAGTTTACTGTCTACGTAACCCCTGATAATCCAGTTGGTAACTGGATACCGGGCAATCCGAACTGCCGTGATATGGCCGGCCAAGCTCGGTGGGCATCAGGCCGCCCGGCGAATATTCGTTTACGAATTACGTTGATGGCAGGTACAGGCGGTCCGACTTACCAAAGAGAGTGGGACCACAATCCAAACCAGATGATGTATGGTGTCTGGCCAGCTGGGTTCAACTGGAGACCATTTGTAGATTGGCCCGGGCCCGGTCTTCCGGCACATCTTGACCAGTACACAGTGTATGTTGAAGGGCTGAATACTCAGAATGGGTGGGTTATGATAGCTGGCCCAGCGACATTTGGCAACTGCCTGACGGCCACATGTTCCGTTGGTGCTGGCAGTAATTCCCCTGAACCCGGCGAGCCGGTTTCTAATGACAACATACGGATAACCTATACCAATAACACAGGCTATCCTTTATATGGCTATGGCTTTCATATTGACTGGTCCAGTGGTATTTCAGTAAACCCAGGTACGCGTGACTACTCCGGAGTTGTAAACCCGCCGACAACCTCCATGGGGCCGGGGACTGCGATTATAACGGCTAATACTGACGGCACTATCAATGGCGTTGCTACTTATAATGGGGCCCAACAGCCGAGTCTCGCGCAGTGTCAGTCGACAATCAGGCCGGCGACGCGGCCGTATTTGAAGGTGTTTGGCGGCGATGTTAGCGCCGGTGGCTGGTTCAATGACGGAAACACCAGCTGTTCAGCTGACCCAAATAGACAGATAGATCCTAACGGTGGTATTCGTACCTTTGCGTCAGCAAACGTGCCAGGCCATACATATAGGTCGGGCTCGTCGTCTGAATTTGCCGCATTTGCTCTTGGGCTGATAGATAATCAGAACGGCAGTCGTTATGGCTTTTATTCATGGAGCCAAGGAAACGTTGTTAAACCGGCGGCGAGTATCGTACCATTTGACACACTTGAATTTGCCAACACGCCTAATGATGGCCAGCTTGGCTTTAGCACAGGCGCACCGAACACTGCAACGGATAGCTGTATCAAAGATAACCATTCGAACGTAAATTCCAGCGGGGGTACCCCCTTCACGACTGATTTGAACGGTGTTCCTGGTAATATAAATAGTTCAGGTCCAGGAGGTGCAAACACTAATAGGATTTTCAGAAGAACATCCAACTTAAGCATAAATAGTTTGGGAGGAGCCCCGTGGAAATTTCAGCAAAATGAGCGGCTGACTATTTATGTGTTTGGGGATGTTTATATTAACACCGACATTCTATATCCTAACAGCGTGCTTCATCCGTCGTACTTCAGTCTGATTGTGAGCGGCAATATATATATCGGCAGCGGTGTTACGACGCTGGAGGGGCTCTACATAGCCCAGCCTAACACGACACGCGGTATAGCAAGTACCGGCAACATCTGGACGTGCGCTGTGGCTAGTGGTGGGATATTGAAGTCGCCAGATTCTGCTGAAACAGCAACTAATTGCAAGGAAAAACTGACCATCAACGGAGCCGTAATAGCCAAACATGTTACGTTTAACAGGGTCGGTGGGAAGGGTGATTTGCGCAATAATAGCCTCTACTGGACCCTGTCATCAGATCCGGAGACATCAACCGTTACAGGAGGCAGCAACAAATCTGTAGAGGAAATAAATTACATACCAGAGATGGTAATAGGCAGTCCGTTTCTTACTACTAACGGCAGTAACTCCAGACTTGATGCTGTAACCGTGCTTCCGCCGTTATTCTAAAGGGTAAAACTATTGGCTAAAACCGAAACGCTTATGTATAATTGGGATCAACTATGAGATACGGAAAACAAATGTTCAATGTTCAATGTTCAATGTTCAATGAATGTATCAATAGTCAATGTACTAATGCATTTGTCCATTCGTTCATTTGTCCATTGACCGTTAGCTCCGGAGGAGCATAACGGGATGAGCATACTGAGTGGGGTATCTGAGTTTTTCGGACTGGATATCGGCACATCTTTAATACGGGTAGTGCAGCTAAGCGGGTCAGGGCCTGTAAAAGCGCTTAATAAATATGGATCTGTTGAGATTGCCGGCAATATAGCGGTGAGCGATGCCAAACCCGACCAGCTTAAACTTGCTGATGCGATTCGGCGCCTGGTTAAGGACGCGGGCATAAACACCAAGAACGTGGCTGTGGGCATTCCCTCTAACCGGGTGTTTACTACGGTTGTTGATATGGAACGTTTGTCTCCTGCCGAACTTGCCAAAACCATAAAGTATCAGGCGGATTCTATTATTCCGACCCCTTTGGCCGAATCTAAGATCGACTGGGCGCCACTGGGTGACTCTCCAAAAGGGTCTTCTAAAGTGGAAGTACTACTGTCTAGCGTTAATAATGCCTATATAGAATCCAGGCTCGACGTATTAGAGGGCGCAGGCTTTAATGTAATAGCCTTTGAGCCTGACACGTTCGCGCTTGTAAGATCCTTGATTGCTACTGACGTTGTTGCTCCCCAGATGGTGCTGGACATCGGCACGGTGTCTACGGATTTGGTGATAGCTATGAAGGGCGCTCCGCGCCTGACACGGTCTATCTCGGTAGGCTCGGACACCATACTAAAAGCTGCCGTCCACGGCTTAAACATAGACCCGGCGCAAGCCGCCCAGTTTTTATATAAATTCGGTCTCAGCAAAGCTAAACTCGAGGGGCAGGTATATAATTCGATTATCACCACGATTGATAATTTGACTTCCGAAATCGAAAAATCCATCAAGTTTTTCCAGACACGCTACCCCAACATTGTTATAGATCGGATTATCGTAACTGGCGGCGCCTCGACATTGCCGGAGTTTCCACTGCATATCGCTAACAAGTTTGGCATTAATGTTGAAATTGGTAATTCATGGCGCAATATCACATTTCCGGCCAGCAAACAGGATGAGCTGCTTAGCATGTCCAATCATTTTGCCGTGGCTGCGGGATTAGCGGAGAGAAACACATGAAAATTTCACATTTCACATTTTACATTTTACATTTCACATTTATTTCACAATTTCTTCGCCATGCGAAAAAAATGGCCTTTGGCCAATTAGCATTTATCAATGCGGCCCAATGGAAAATGGCCAATGGTAAATTATTGGTAAATGGAAAATGGCCAATGGTAAATATCTCCAGGGGAGACCTCGTATGAGTACTGTTCAATTTAACCTGTTACCAGACGTCAAGCTGGAGTTTTACAAAGCCCAAAGGACCAAAGGCCTTATATTTAAGTTGGCATTTTTGGTATTAGCCGTTGCTGTGGGCGTAATGGTTATAAGTTTTGCGGTAGCCAATGTTGTCCAGAAAAAAGCTCTGAGCGATGCTGATGGCGACATCAAAAAATATAGCAACCAGCTTCAAGCTACTCCGGACTTAGAAAAAATATTGACCGTCCAGAACCAGCTCAAAGCGTTGCCAACTCTGCACCAGCAGAAGCATATTTTGTCCAGGCTATATACGTACCTGCCGTCCATTACGCCGGAAAAAGTTAATATAGGCAAACTGACACTGGATGCCAAGGCCAACACCATGGTAATAACCGGCACATCCGATAAAATCGAGACCGTCAACAAGTTTGCCGACACCCTAAAATTTACTTCCTATACCACAACCGGCACATCCAACAAAAAGCCGGCCTTTAAGTCCGTTGTACTTGACGCCATCGGCAGAGACGAGACTACCGTAAGCTATACCGTCAATGTGGAGTTTGACCCAACTTTATTTGAAGCTGGGCAGAGTATTGTACTTGTAGTACCGCAGGAATTGACTACGCGCTCGGTTACGGAATCGCCGGGGGCAGTTTTTAACGGCCAGACCGGCCAGCCAACAACCAAGACGCAAGGGGGGCAGTAAATGGCCGTTAACACATCGATAAAACATCTTCAGATAGACAAGGCCAAGTCTACAATACTGGTAGTTGTATCTGTAGCAGCAATCATTACTATTTTTTCCTTGTTTGTGACAAAGTCTATGCTGACAAAAGCTAACTATCAGCGCCGGGTGATAGACGAAAAGCACAAAGTGGTCAAACAGTTAAAAGACAACGTTGGAGCCACCAAGACATTGATAAGCCAGTACAAAATATTCGCCGAACAGAACCCTAATATATTAGGCGGATCAGCCGAGGCTGCCGGTTTAGACAGTGAGGCCGCCAAAGCTATACTGCATGCTCTTAGCGGATCGGTTAGTGACACCGGTAATCTGAATGGCGACAACGCCCGGATTACGCTTGACGCCCTGCCAAGTAAATATGACGCCCCAGCGTTAGCCAGTAGCATTGAGAAGCTGCTCTTGGAACGAAACGTATCCATCCAGTCCATTAATGTTAAAGATGACCAGGCCAGCAATCCTGATAAGGCTCAGGCAGTACCGGTTGCTACGCCAGTGAGCTTCTCTTTTGAGGCCGGTTCGGATTTTAAGACCTCGCAGCTGCTTATTGAGGATTTTGAGCGATCTATCCGGCCTTTTGACGTAATCACTTTGGAGCTTAGCGGTACGGACACAAGCTTACGAGCTAAGGTGGATGTAAGCACATACTACCAGCCAGCTAAAAGCCTTAGCTTGAGCGTGACCAAGGAGGTAAAGTAAAGCCATGAATCCAAATAATTTCACATTTCACATTTCACATTTTCCAATTATTTATCAATTAACATTTACCAGGTTCGAAAAGGGCCAAGTGCCAAATGCTAAATTATTGATAATTGCCTCCAAAGGAGGCCTGGGATGAAGAAAAAAGACCTGACGCTTATAGTGGGCGTAGTCATCGTATCCTGCATTTTCTCTATCGTTTTATCCAACGTGGCGCTGGGGCCATACAAGAAGCAAGTCATAAAAGTACCGGTTGTTCAGAAGATAAGTTCGAGCTTTCCTAGCCCCCAGGCCGACAGCGAGTACAAGTCATTTTTTAACGAACAGGCTATCAATCCAACACAACTAATTAAGATTGGTGACAAATCAAACACCGCGCCGTTTAACGAAAGCCAGTAAGCTAAAAAGGGGCTATCGCCATGAGTGTTTTATTAGCCACAAGTCAGCGCCAGGTTGAGCAGGAGCTAGTCAAAGATAAACTTATCACTGCCGATGAGCTGGCTTTATACAAGTCCAAAGCCGCCAAAACCGGCCAACCGTTGTTTAGCCTGTTGATAAAAGAAGGACGTGTCAGCGACGAAGATTTTACCCGGGTTACGGCGCATGTTAATCAAATCCCTTATGTAAATCTTAATATGGCCAATATAGGCCCCAAGGTTTTGGAACTTCTGCCACAGGAGACGGCCGAATATTATATGGCTGTTCCGCTGGGTTCTATGGATGACAAGCTGGTTGTGGCTATGCTGGACGCTGAAAACGTCCAGGCGGTTGATTTTTTGAGTAAAAAAATCGGTCAGCCGCTTAAAGCTTACGCCGCTAGCGAATCCGGTATCAGGCGAATATTGAAACAGTATGAAAAAAACATCCAGCACGGTGTTACGACTATGCTTGAAAAGACAGGCGAAGAAGAGGATGCCGAGGTCGGAGCACTCATTTCTGAGGGCAAAAAGGTCCAGGTTATTGTGCAGGACTCGCCTATCAGCAAAGCTCTGTCGGCAATCATAGACTTTGCCGCTAAAAACCGCGCTAGCGATATCCATATTGAACCGCTCGAGAAGGAATTGAAAATCCGCTGCCGGGTAGACGGAGTCTTACGAGAAATAATGAAGCTGCCAAAAAGTACCGAGGCGCCGCTGGTCAGCCGCATAAAAATTTTAGCCAATTTAAAAATAGATGAGCACCGAATCCCGCAAGACGGCCAGTTTACCATTAGCGCCGATGGCCGGCCGATTGACCTGCGTATCGCAGTTAGCCCGGTTGTGTGGGGCGAACAGATAGTTATCCGCCTGCTGGATAAAACCGGCACCAATCTTATGCTTGAGGATATGGGTTATACCGGCAGAGCGCTGAGGTTGATACGCCAAGGCCTGAAGTTGCCTTACGGGATGATTCTGACATCCGGCCCTACCGGTTCGGGTAAATCAACATCGATGTATGCCATGATCCAAGAGATAAAAAGCGACGCTACCAATATTGTCACACTGGAAGATCCGGTTGAATACAAAATAGAGGGAGTCAATCAAATTCAGGTTAACGCTGAGGTGGGGCTGACTTTTGCTACCGGCTTGCGCTCAATTTTGCGCCAGGACCCTGACGTAGTGATGGTCGGAGAAATTCGTGATAAAGAAACCGCGAATCTGGCGGTTCAGGCGGCTTTAACCGGGCATTTGGTGTTTGCGACCCTCCACACCAATAGCGCTGCCGGTATCCTGCCCAGGTTGCTGGATATGGGCATAGAACCGTTTTTAATAGCTAGCACGGTCCACACCGTTATTGGTCAACGCCTGGTACGCCGGGTCGTGCCCGGGGGTGAAACGTACCATTCCAATAAAACCGAAACCGTGGCCATCCACAATAATCTTGGCTCATTGCTGCCAAAGACTAGGGCCGACGTTGCCGAAGTGGCTGCCGATCTTGGCTATCAGAGCTTGCCACTAGCCGGCCAAAACGCTTATACTTTGGTCAAGGGCCAAGAGTCACCCGAAAATCCTATGGGCTACCAAGGGCGAATGGGGCTGTACGAAGTGTTTGAAGTCACCGAAGCCATCCAGGACTTGATTATCAAGCACGCTACCAGCTCGACCATTCAAAGGATGGCCCAATCCCAAGGCATGGTGAGCATGCGTCAAGATGGGTATTTAAAGGCGCTGGCCGGCCAAACTACCTTGATGGAAGTAAATCGGGTGGCGGCAGCGGATGGCTAAAGCAGTAGGTAACAGGGGAAAGTAGTGCAACAACCACCTCCAAAAATTGAGATTTTGCTAGAAGAAGTAGTTAAGCGCAAGGCTTCAGACCTTCATCTTCAGGTGGGGTTGCCGCCGATGCTTCGAATAGACGGAGCTTTGGAGCGGCTTGGCGGCATACAGTCGCTTAACGAAGACATGGTGGAGAGTCTGATATTTACTATTTTAGATGAGGACCAGAAGCAGATATTGCTGCGTGATAAAGAGTTTGATTTCAGTTTTGCTTTTGGCGATTTAGGCCGTTTTAGAGTTAACGCTTTCCACGAGCGCGGTAATCTGGCGGCTGCTATGCGTTTGATACCCAACGAAGTACGCTCCATTGAACAACTAGGCATGCCTCCGGTACTAAACAAATTCGCGGAATTTCCGCGCGGACTGGTCTTGGTAACCGGGCCGACGGGCTCGGGCAAGTCAACCACCTTGGCAGCCTTGGTTAATAAAATTAACTCCGAGCGAGCCCTGCATGTAATAACTGTAGAAGACCCAATTGAGTACACCCATGCCTCTAAGCGTTCGGTTATCGTGCAGCGCGAGGTGCATTATGATACTTACAGTTTTTCGGCGGCCTTGCGTTCGGCCCTGCGTGAGGATCCCGATGTTGTACTTATCGGCGAAATGCGTGATCTGGAAACTATCGCCGCGGCCATTACCATTGCCGAAACCGGCCACCTGGTGTTTGCCACCTTACACACTAACGGCGCCAGCCAAAGTATCGATCGTATGATTGATGTCTTTCCGCCGCACCAGCAACCCCAGGTTAGGTCACAAATCGCCAACATTTTAATGGCTATATGTTCGCAGCGTTTGATACCGGCGCTTGGCGGCGGTCGAGTCGCGGCTGCCGAAATTTTGATAGCCACTCCAGCGGTTCGCAACATCATCCGTGAGGGTAAGAACCATCAACTGGAAGCTGTCATCCAGACCGGTGCTGAGTATGGTATGCAAAGCATGGACAAGACCTTAGTTAATCTGATTCATGGCGGCGTCATCAGCTACGACGAGGCCAAAAATTACGCGGTGGATCCTGAAGAGCTTGATCGGTTGATGAGAACCTAGCAATGAATTACACATTACACATTTCACATTTTCCAATTATTTATCAATTAACATTTACCAGATCATTTTTTGTAAATAATAAATGGCAATTTAATGAAAATTGAGAATTGTAAATTGGTAAATGCTCCCGAAGGGAGCTTGTTATGTTGACTTATAAGTTTACAGCCCGTAATCCTGCTGACGGAAAAAAGATTAGCTCCGAAGTCCAAGCCCAAGACGAAAAATCAGCTGCCCAGGCCATTAAAGCCCAAGGGCTGGCTCCGCTTGAAATAACACCAATTATGGCCGGTAGCTCAATAGGCAAGAAGTTTTTAAATCGTATAAAAACAAAAGACAAGGTTATCTTTTCCAGGCAACTATCAACGCTTATCAATGCCGGCCTGCCGCTGGTGCAAAGTTTACGGACTGTTGATAAACAGACTTCCAGTAAACCCCTGCGGGCCATCATTCAAAAAATTGTGGCCGATATTGAGGCTGGCTTGGCATTTTCAGCCGCTCTGGCAAAGTATCCAAACACATTTAACAGAGTATATGTTAGCTTGGTTGCTGCCGGCGAGACCTCTGGTACGCTAGATAAAGCTTTGGAACGGCTTGCCAACCAGCAAGAAAAAGACGCCGAAATTTTGTCAAAGGTCCGTGGCGCTATGACTTACCCGGCCATAGTGCTGCTGGTTATGGTTGGTGTTTTGGGCTTTATGCTGGTTAAGGTTTTGCCGCAGGTTCAGGAGATTTATAAGGGTTTGCCTGGTGTCCAGCTGCCGTTTTTGACCAAGCTGTTGCTGGCTGTATCCCACTTTATTATCCATTTCTGGTGGATAGTTATTATACTTGTGGGAATCATCACTTTTGTAACTACCCGCTGGGCTCGTACCGGACCGGGCAAACTGGTGATAGATAAGTTTAAGATGAGAGCTTGGCCTATCGGCCCGCTGTTTATGAAGCTTTATATGGCCCGTTTTGCGCGTACCGGTACAACTTTAGTTGCTAGCGGCGTGCCGCTGCTGCAAATGCTCAGTATTACCTCAGACGCGGTCGATAACGTGCATATCTCTAAATCGATTGATTCTGCCGCAGAGAAGGTGAAGGGTGGCAAGGCGTTATCTGATACATTGGTGGGCGATTCAAATTTTTTGGAGCTAGTGCCTAATATGATACGTATTGGCGAACAATCGGGCGCTCTAGAAACTATGCTGGGCAAAACAGCGGATTATTACGAAAAAGAGGTAGACAATGAGATCAAAGCCATATCAACCATTATCGAGCCGGTTTTGATGGTAATTATGGGTATTATGGCGCTGATTATTGTAGCGGCTATCTTGCTGCCGATTTACGGCCTGGTTGGTCAGAACATTATTAAGTAAGGTTTGCTTGCGTTTTAAGTAGCAGCACACTATTATGTAGCCATAAGTTAAGCATAAGCATATAGACAACAAAATACGCAAAGGGGGCATTTGCTAAAACCATGAGTATCAAAGAACTGTACGGCAAGAAGAAAGAAGAAGGTTTTACTATTATCGAGGTGATGATAGTTTTGGCTATCGCCGGTTTGATTATTTTAATTGTGTTCCTGGCTGTCCCAGCGCTGCAGCGCAATAGCCGCAATACACAGCGTAAAAACGACGCCAGCCATCTGGCAGGTTTAGTTAATGAGTATGTGGCCAACCATAATGGCCAGCTACCAACTACAATAGGTGCAGCCGGACTTGACCTTGCAAACGATAACTTTTCCATAATGAATAAACCCA
>PFEG01000028.1 GCA_002793885.1 Candidatus Saccharibacteria bacterium CG10_big_fil_rev_8_21_14_0_10_47_8 | reverse complement strand
AGTCCAGCCCCGAGCTGGTTTCGTCGGCTGATCACTGGATTTTACAGCGGCTGGACAGGGTAAGCAGTGAGGTTGCCAAGGCCATGGAAGCTTACCGCCTAAGTGAAGCCTGGGAGCTGGTCTACCATTTTGTCTGGCACGACCTTGCTGACTGGTACGTAGAAGCCAGTAAGTCCGAGCCTAATACTGGGGTTATGGCTTACGCGTTGGAATCCGCACTTAAGCTGACACATCCATTCGCGCCGTTTGTAACAGAGACAATTTGGCAAACATTAGCCTGGGAGCAGGGAACGATGCTGGCAACCCAGAGCTGGCCACAGACAGTCCAAACCAATCCTAGCCTTGCCCAAAATTTTGAATCAATCATGGAAGTAGTTAGTGAGGCCCGCCAGATAGCCAACACTCTGGGAGTCAGTAAACCGAAACTTTACTACCGCAGTGCTCCTCAGCTAGCTAGCGAAGCTGAGTTGGTCACTCGCCTGGCCCGCTTGGGTGGTGTGATAGAAGCCAGGGCAGGGGACCCCAAAGGCTTACGCCTGACTCAGACTCAGCTGGTCTGTTGGTTGGACATAGACCATGCTACCGCCCAAAAATATCTAGTAAAATTGCAAGCCCGCAAAGATGACAGGCAGGCAGCTGTAAGGAATCTCGAAAATCGCCTGGCTAATAAGAGTTACGTGGCTAATGCTCCACCAGCAGTAGTCAACCAAACTCGCCAGCAGCTGGATGCTGAAATGCGACTTTTAACTTCTCTCCAGGAAGAGTTGGACTCTTTCAAAAAATCTATCAGTTAAAAGTTCTACCCCTATTTACAAGGAGCCTCCTTGTAAATGGTAAATATGTGTTGAAGTATGGTTTTTTAGAACTCTAGGCTCTGCTTGATTCGCTTAATACTCTCATCCGGGCGGTAGTCGTCAAACCACAGCACGCGCCAGCCAGCCTTGTCGGCGACTGTCAGGTTAGCCCGGCTGTCATCAATCAGTAAAATCTCGTTTGGTTTAACAGCTGCCAACTGTGAAGCGGTTTGGTAAATACGCGGGTCGGGCTTTATGGCGCCTACCCGTGACGAGTCCACAACAGAGGTGTAATTGATGTCAGGTATGAGCCCTTTGCTTCTTAGCTCCTCTATGAAACCAAGCATGCTGTTGCTTAGCAGGCCGACTTCGTAGTGTTTGGCCGCCCAGTCGACCAGCTCTTTCATTCCGGGCATCGGTTCGGCGCCTTCAAGATAATACTTTAGCCAATCAAAATTTTTAAGGCCAAGTTCTTTGCCAAGCGAGGCGCTAAAGTCCTGAGGGCTCATGATGCCCTTGCAGGCCGCGTCATTATGTCGCCAAAAAAGGGTTTCAACTATATCGGATGGTTTGCCACTGTCCCTGGCAATGTGGGTAAAGGCTCTGTGGTAAAAACGAACCAATGTGCCATTAACATCAAAATAAACAAATTTTACCCCTGTTTTGGATACTTTTTTGGGTTCCGCGCCAGCCGCTTGAGTACCACCAGCTTTGGATGAGAGGCCTAGCAGACCCTCGACAGTGGTACCGGTAGCCGTAGCTATCGAGCTAACCGTAAAGACCGACGGCGAACGGATGGCACCGCGTTCGATTTTTGCCAGTGTGGAGTAAGAAAGTTTAGCCTTATGACATAACTCCTGTTGCGTTAAACCTGCCCGGCGGCGGGCTAGCTGCAGCCTTTTGCCAAGGGCTTTTTCATCAATAGCAACACCACCATTTGCCGAGCTCATATAGCCTTATGATACCAGACAAACGGCTATTAGCTAATAGCTATAAGCTGTTAGCTAGCCTTAGAGTGCTAGTTTTGCCGCTAAATTTGCCAGTTCTATGTCATCCGCTTGGACTGGGTTGCGGCGTTTGTAGTAGTCCTTAGCGTCGTTGAATGGTACTAAGTGCAGATGGGTGTGCGGCACGTCGGTACCAACCACCTTAACGCCCACGTATTTAACTCTCAAAACCTTGCGCAACTGATTGGCCACTTTTTTGCAGGCTGCCATAACTGCCTGGTAGTCCTCGTCTGGTAAATCCCATAAATACTCAACCTGTTTTTTGGAAACCACCAACACATGCCCGGGCACAATCGGAAAGATATCCAAAAAGGCCAGGGTTTTATCGTCCTCGTAAATCTTGTGGCAAGGGATATCGCCCCTGATAATTTTGATAAAAATGCTGTCGGCCATTAAACGCTCCTTTCAGTCGCTCCAGGTTACAGTGAACAGTTAACAGGTGACAGAAAAGACCGGGCTGCTATAACCTGTAACCTACAACCCGTAACCTTATGACGATTTGTCATTTTAGTATTAAGCTTAGAATACTTAGCATAATTATAAAAAATATTACTCCGGCGATGGCTGACGCGGTAACTGACCGCTGGGTATTATTGCCGCTATTTTTTTGTAACTTTGTATAAAGCCAGGTGGATGCGCCCACCGAAACCATCAATGAAACTAGCCATGCGCTCATAAGTTAATGATAGCAGAACCTGGCGGAAGAGGAGAGGGATAGCGGACTTCGTCCTTTTCCGTTGCGGCGTGCTCGGAGCAAGCTCCTGCGCGCGTCCTCACTCCACCGAACTCTCGGTAGCGTTCTACCATTGGCGGACCGCCCGAGGGCTCAAATCTCTCATCATTAAAGAAAAAACCGACAGAAGCCGATTTTTCTTTAATGGCGGAAGAGGAGGGATTCGAACCCTCGGTACCGTTTCCGATACACTGCTTTTCGAGAGCAGCACCTTAAACCGCTCGGCCACTCTTCCATAAGCTATTTTGCCCCTATTTCAGCCAATCCTCAAGCCGCCCAATTCGTAATTTATCCTGTTGCACTTGGTTGGTAAGCACTTGTATATCCTGTAAAAACTCCGGCCTAAAGTGCATCAGCACAATGTCGCCAGGTTCCAGATGTCCGATATCGTCCTGAAAGTGCATGACGCCTCTGTCCACTGTAGCGTGCCACATCACAATAGCCCGCATACCACACTCGGCGGCGGCTTGACGGGTATCGACATTAAATGCACCATACGGCGGCCTGAACAAAGTTGGGCGGCGGCCAAAAACCTGCGCATAGGTATCCGCCGCGCCACAAATTTCGGTTTTTTGTTGGTCTAGATTAAGCTTGGGCAGGTGCGGATGATTTAGAGTATGGTTTTCTACCGGCAAGCCCGCCGCTTGAAGCTTAGCAAAGTACTGGTAATTATCTTTTATCACCCCGTTATACAGAAACATTGTGAAAGGCAGGTGGTGGCGAGTTAGCCAATCTAGTATCTCCGGAGATTGGACAACGCCGTCATCAATACTCACAAATACCACAGGGTCGGTAGTAGAAACTTTATAGACAACCTGGGCAGCATTGGGTGGTGTGGACTGTGGTTCAACCGGCCCCCGCCATGGCATTAACAAAAGAGGTGATGTTTTGATAGCATGCGGGGCGCGTATAGGCTCGGGTTCGACTCCGTGCTGAGGATAAGCACTAGTTTGAAGCGCAAAGATGGGCTCCGTGCGGTTTGGTGTGTGATTCCGCGGGCTATCCTTATGTATTAGACTAAAGCCTACTATTACTATTACTACGATAACAACCAGGTTTTTTTGCCTGGAAATAATTTTAATAATCAACCGGCCGGCATTCTTTTTCCCAGTAGCCATAGCCGGACTATTATACCTTGGATAACACCTTATAAACAAAACCTCTAAGCTACTTCTGCCAGTAAAATACTTGGTGCGCAAGCCAGATTATCCTACAATAAGCTTATGCATTTTGTGCGCAAAGCTGCGCTGGTGGTTGTGCTGCCGCTGTTTAGCCTGTTGCTATTTGGGTTGGCGGCAGATATTGGTTTCGTGAGAGTAGTAACCCATCCGGAAAAAATCAAACAGATTTTAAATGATAGTGGTGTATACAGCTCCGTGGTCAGCGGGCTTTTAGACCAAGCCAAAACAATTTCTGGCGATAACGGGGGCGATGTTCAGCTTAACAATTCACTGGTCCGTACTGCTGCCAGCGAATCTATCACTCCAGCCTTCCTAAAACAAAACTCCGAAACTTTTATAGACAGTATTTACCGCTGGCTGGACGGCAAAAGCGCTAGCCCGGATTTTCTTATAGATTTAACAAGTGTGAAGACCCAGTTTGCGGACAGTGTCGCGGCAAACTTGCAACAACAACTATCCGGCCTGCCGATCTGTCCCGCGGGGACAAACGTCCAATCTTTTGACGCTTTTAATGCTACCTGTCTGCCCCGAGGCGTTACGGCGGCTCAGGCTGTCGCCAATGTAAAAAGTAATATCTTAAACGGCAAAGGTTTCTTGGACAATCCGACCATAACCGCCAAAGACCTTAAATCTTCAGATTCTAACCAGTCTATCTTTAACGACAGCCTAAAAGACGCCCCTAAAGCCTATCAAAAGGCTAAAAGCAGCCCGGTTGTCCTTGCCATACTAACTCTGCTAATCGCTGCCACGATTATATTTTTGAGCCCCACCAAGCGCAGTGGTTTTAAGAGGGTAGGGATAACTTTGCTGATAATCGGTGTCTTTATGGTGATATTTGCTTGGGGGCTTAACCAGGCAACCGCCAAAGTGCTGCCCAAACTCAAACTCAATAATGTAGTCCTACAAGAAAAAGTTAAAGTTTTGGCCCGCGATATTGTTCAGGAAGTAGACAATACATACTACATCGTAGGTACAGCTTACGCTGTAATTGGTGTTGCCTCCGTAGCCGGAGCAATGTTCTTATTCAAAGACGGACGCTCCAAGTCAGACGATGGCCAAGGTTCGGAGACTTCCGAAACTCCGGCTGCAAATAAGCCTTCTCCCTCAAGCAAACCGCCATCTAAGAGAAGGATACCAATCCAGTAGACTATAACTCCCAGGTTCATACCTTTTTAGTTTGCAGTCGCTTTAAATTATGTTTTCGTCTTGGAGCGAAATTTAAAAGGATGAGTAGCTAGCAAGCCTAGGCAGGTGATTGCCGCGGCGATTATTAAGAGGCCGCTTACGAACATTCCCAGCTGGTTACCGTCCAACCTAACTCCTATATCAACTTCTTTTATTGAGTGGGCCACCGTCCCCATGATCAAGGCACCAGCTCCTAAGCCCAGCCGGTAATAAGTCTGCACGCCACCCATCATCCGTCCACGCATGCTGT
Source organism: Candidatus Saccharibacteria bacterium CG10_big_fil_rev_8_21_14_0_10_47_8 (assembly GCA_002793885.1). Taxonomy (GTDB): domain Bacteria; phylum Patescibacteriota; class Saccharimonadia; order Saccharimonadales; family UBA10212; genus 21-14-0-10-47-8-A. Next base: position 12,436 of record PFEG01000028.1, on the reverse strand, counting down.
CTTTTACCATCGACTGGGCTAAGCTCATCGCCAACGTAATAGAAATGGCAAAAGCCATGCCAAAAGGTATCACCAGCGCAAAGGCCAACAGTATGTGAGAAACCAGCGACATAGATATCAAAATTCCACCACTGGCGGCGATAGAAGCTACAAAAATGTACGGCGCACCACGCCAATCAATAAGTTTCCTGACCAGTAGTAGGCCGATGGCCATCCCGGCGCCCCATAACGAAGCCAGCCAACCGAAGGTTAAATTAGAACCGCCAAGCGTCTCTCTTACGTAAGCTATGCCAATGGCAAACAGGACACCCCCGCCAAACATGGCCATAACGATACCCAAAGACAAAAGGCGCAAAGCCTTATGTTGCCAAACAAACTTAACTCCCTCAACCAGATCGGTTTTAATGGAGCCGTGTTGTGTATAGTGAACTTTTCGGCGTAAGTTGAGGTGATAAATTAAAGAAGCCGATACTAAAAAAGTCAGGGCATCCAAAAAGAAGACAAGCGTAGTTGGCCGTTGGTTAACCAACTGGCTAAGAGGGAAGAAGCTGGGCACTAGGCTGGAAGAGTGGTATATCGCCCCGAATATAGCGCCGGCAATCGGCAGGGAGCCATAATAAGAAGCTAGCATTAAACCATTGGCCTGCGGCAAAAGTTTCTTGGGCGTCAGGTCCGGGATGCTAGCGTCTCTGGCAGGTAGGAAAAATAACGAAAAAAGCTCGTGCACCAGAGCTATCGCGAAAATAAGCCATAAGTTAACGAAGGGCACCAATACAATAAGTACCGCCCTTAATAAGTCGCAAGTGACCATAATGGTCCGGCGCGGAAATCTGTCTGCAAAAACTCCACCTATAGGTGCGGCAAATAACGGAGGTATAAGGCGCAGAATCAAAATCCATGCCACGCTGCTGGTGTTACCGGTTAAATCATAAACTAGAGCAATCAAACCAAAAGTTGCCGCCCAGTCACCCAACCCCGAAATTGACTGGCCGATAAGCAACTTTCTATAGTCGCTGCGGCGCAGCAGCCTTACAAACTCATTCATTGCCTAGCCATATTTTGTCTTCCTATCCTATCACCAAAATAAGCTCGGCATATAGCAAGCAAAAAGGAGCGTTTGGTTTAGCGTTTAGTTTCTAAACTTCCAAGCAGCCGCAGAAATTATACTCAGCAGGCTGCCGCTAGCCAATATCATTAGTTTAGGGTAATCACGGCTAGCGGTAGGGCTGGATGCTGCTGCTTCAACGGTTGAAACACGGGCCGCTACCATATTCTTACTGATACTATCACTCAAAACTTCGGGCTCTAGGGTAGCTGTTTCTTGATTGGTGATAGTAGCCGCTGTAGCAATAACGCTGCTTGGCTCGGCCTGGACTGTTTGAGAGGAGGTGTTTGGCACTAAATTGTCCGCAGGCTGTACATCAGTGTTAATAACCTGTGGGATATCGACTGGCACAGTGGCCGGCTGAAAATCTGGCACAGACTCACTATCGGGTGTTGAGCTGTCAGCAGGAGGGGTTGACTGCTCCTGTTCGTTTTGCGTTGTTGTGGGCTCAGGATCAGCTGGTGTCTCGTCTGCCGGAGAAGTAGGCTCTGTTGTCGGAGGAGGCGTAATCACAGCAGGCGGTTCATCGATAAACCCGTCACAGCTATCATCCAGACTATCTTGGTCATAGTCCTGGTGAAAAACACCGACAAATCCACATGGGTCAATACTGTTGACAATACCATCACCGTCGTAATCATCTTGGCTGGCCGCTACATAAATTATTTTATAGATGTTAACCAATTCCCCGGCGAAGTTTGTACCGGTAACTTGTAGGGTATGGTAACCAGTCGGCACACCGGATGGTATTTGCGCGCTGAAAGACAAATCACCGTTTGCATCCGTGCTAAAACTCCCCAAATTTATGGGATCAGAATGGATAGTGGCGCTATAAGACGACTGAAGTTTAAGTGAGTACTCAAGCCCATCGACATAAATACTCTGCAGAGTGCCTTTATATGCCACGTCGCCGGTCATTTGATTGTTATAATTTAAGTTATAGATGCCTCGGTTGGTATGTGGCATATCCAAAATTGCCAAGCCGGTTTCTGATGGTGGGGCAGCGTTGGGGTTAGCTGTAGGCATAGTTTGGGTCAAGCTTTGAGTAGCGGCAAGTACTGCTTGCTCTAATATTTGGTGCCCCAACTGGTTGGGGTGATAGCTCTCGTTGCCCATTGGTCCATGCAAAAAACTGGGCTTATCATTGCCAGCTGTTAACCCGTTCACCGCCACATCGCTACTCTTTGTCTCGCATAACCGGTGGCCAGCTAGAGCGTTTTCGGTGTCTACGTAGTAAACCCCGGCCTTTGACGCGGCTTGTTTGATAACCAGGTCAAGATAACTGATTATCTGCTGCGAAAACCCTATTTCCTCTGTATTTAAATGGACGTTATTCGCGCAATTGCCGCCTACAAAAGCAATCTGCGGGTAGCCAACGACATAGACTTTCGAATCAGGCGATACATTTTTAATTTTTTTATACGTTTCAACTATTTTTGGGAACTTCGCGTTTATTTGTCTGATGAGTTCCAGCCGGTCTTCGTAAGTGTTATAGCAGGTGTAACTGGCTGTAACGCAGGTTTTTACGATACTGGAAAAACCGATGTCGTTGCCGGATATGGATAGGGTTACTGCTCCTGGACGATATCTTGTAACAAAATCTGATTGATTAATGTAACCGACACTAAATGAGCTCAATATACTTTCTGAGTTTCTTTGATCCCTTGTCTTATTATCCCTTACCTGTCCCTTGTACTGACCGCTACCGTTATTTATGTCATTCATGGTCGCGCCAGAACACGCGACTGAATGGAAACTGTTAAAGCTAAGGCTGACAGCCACTAAATGTGGGTAAGACTTTTGCGACAGATGGCAGTGGTTATTATCTGTATCCGTACCATCCTGGTAATCATATGCTCCCTCGCCGGAGATGTACGAATCTCCCATGGCTAAATATTCAATTCTTTGAGCGGAGCCACCCGCCGAACTCAAAATATACTTAGCTACCTGGTTAGTTGATGATACACCTGCTGTTAAGTAGTAGTTGGCATAAAGGCTTAGGCTATCATCACTCAAAAAACGGATCGCGCTAACACCTTGGAGGTTGGTGATTTTGCTTTGCATAAAGGGTAACAGATCGCGCGATTGGCAAGTTACCGGCGTACTTACACTGTTCGGCACAACGCCGCAAGTGCTTAGATCGTATATCTTGAATAAATTAAATGGCCTGGAAGCCACCACGGCATATCGGCCATCACTACTTACGGCCGTCTGGGCGCCAGGCGCAATACCAATATCGTAATTGAAAGCTGGTGCAAATGGCAAAACTTCGAACGTATCAAGGTTTACGCGTAGCATTGCCCGGTAAGGCGAATCAACAACCATCCACTTACCGTTACTGGAAAAACTTAGTGAGTCTGTTTGGGCGGCTAAGAGAGTGTGCGCCTTATCTCTTAAGCCTACATCCGCGCCCCTGTTAACTTGGTAATTTACCTGATAAGTGACAGGATTAACCGTAGTATTAATGGCGTCCTGTAGGTTTTTTGTAAACCAGAGATACAAACCGGCAGTTGGTGGAGACGTGTAGTTTATGACGGTTGATGAGCTGGGAACGCCAATTATACCCTGCTGGTAGCCATTATAGTTATTCAGTTTCCCAGCGGATTTGGTGTTATTAAGCTGTAAATTACTGTTGGAATCCAATAGCCCAAAGCTGGTTTCTACCCCACAAACATCTTGCTTATTGGTAACAAACGCCATTGTGGTTTGCGTACAATCACGATTACCGTTAACAGAGTAGGGCACTGCGGTTCCTGGTGCCAACTCCGAATCCTTTTGCAAAACCGGATCTGTGACACCTAGCCACGGGGAAGTTGTGTCAGCAGAGGTCTTCAGACCAGACATTGTAAAATTAAGTACTAAAGCAAGGAGTAATCCAGTTAGAAGTGATCCACCACCCCGGCGAAGTAGTTTCCGCTTATGCATATAATTTGACTTACAGTCAAATTATCGCATTCAATTGATAAAATATCAACTGAGTAACTCTAGGTAGAATAGAGGGCTAAGAAGAAGGGTAATAGCCTTTTTTTGCACTCGCATAGCACCCAATAGAAATAAATAAGGGCTTGCTGGTGGACTCTTTGTTTAGTGTGAGGAAAGTGTCAAACGGTGAGTCATATGCATATTTAATAGTACACTCCATCCCACTTTTTGAATCTTTATAATTATCAGATGACACGGTTGAACTAGGTAGAGACCCCTTGTCCTTGCTATCAGCAATTCTTACGAACGAGCTACTTTCCTTCACTATACCGTTTTGAATTGTACTAAAAATATTTGTTGCTGCTTGGATATTGTCGACACCGTATAAAATATCTACTCCGACATTGCACGATAAAGGTCCTTGTTCAAACTTCAGATTAGGCCTGCTACAACTATTTGTTTTTTTATAGTTATCCGGTTGGCCGACTTTAGCTACTATCTCTGAATACAGCTCATTAATACTGGTTTGGGCTTGTTCGAATTTGTGTTTATCTTGCCACTTGGCATAGTTTTGGTATGCAAAAAAGCTCCCACCCAATAAAACCAGAACTGCTAAAAATACTTGGGATCGGTTTTTAGGGTTTTTGAGCCAGGAAAGTTTCTTTTTGGTTTTTCGCTTAGCCATACCGCTAATTCTAATCCCTTGCTAACACGATAGGCAAGTAGCATACTACACCACATTTTCCCTATTTACAGGGTGGCACCCTGTAATCTCTGTAATCTCTCTCTGTAATCTCTATAGCTATACTAGTTTCCGGCTAAGATCCGGTTGATGATAGCGTCAAAGGAAATTCTACTATGTTCAATATGCTTTACAGCGTCAGGCTCCGTGCAACGTACTCGTGCCAGAGCCCCCTGGCAAAAATACCCGGGAATTGAATTAGAACACCGGTTTTGTACACTCCATTCTTATTTTCTGTTACTCCTGATAGAGTTGCCCACTTGAGACGATTCTTTCTCGACTCTTCTACGTTTACATGCTCGCAAGTAAACACTCCTAGTTCAATTAGCGATGATGCATACCTCTCTGGATCTATAACTGCCAGCATTGCTTCTGTTTCAGTGCAATACTCTGAGAGCTCTATAGGTCTTGATGTTGGGGAATCGAGTGAGAGCCCTTGTAACTTCATAGGGTACATCCTAACTATATACATAGTATACGCAATATGGAGAGCCGGTGCTGTGCGGTTGCAATGCTATTGAGTTAGCAGGTCGGCGCTGGCTGCCATAAATACAGTGTCTATTTTGCCGCTGGTGTTAACACCGAACGATACCACGTACTTGTTGGCAGACTGCCCGACTATGGTGGTATCGGCCCCGAAGTACTTACCGTAAGAACCGTTTCCAAACGACGCCAGGGTGGCATCGGACAGCTTGAAATCCCATGGGGAAGTGCCAGAGTTAAGGTAATCCAAGTCTTTAACCGCTTGAGTGGCTGTTTCCGCGCCACCTTTCTCTGAAGCAGCGACTACTACGGTAACCGAGCTGGCCATGTAACCCTCAAGCGCAGCGGTGTTTTGAGATTCTATAGCTGCCGCGGTGTTTTCTTTGAGCGAGTCGGAAATCGTTACCTTGGCCGGAGCGGGAGCAGGTGTGGTAGAGGACTGTTTTTGGTCTGTGGATTTTGTAGATTTTTTTGCGGCCTTTGAAGCTGTGGATAGGCTAGCAGCTTTATTGTAGGCGCTATTGGCATTATTTTTAGCGTGGTACACATACCAACCCACAAAGCCGATAATTGCTAATATTACCAGAATTAGGATTGCCTCTACCGCTGTAAAACCCTGTTGTTTTTTAGTCATTTTAGTAAATCCTCCTTTAGGAATGGAACTTGAGTGTCTGAGTGACCATCAGGTTAAAGTCTGACAAAGCATCAGGGTAAGAAGGCTCCTGGGTGTAGGTAGCTTTATAAGTTTTCCCATTGGTATAAAAAGTGTACTCAACGACCTTTACACCATCGTCTAGAGAGCCCAGTCCGGCTTCTTGCCCGGAGGCAATACCTGATTCTTTTACTCCTGCCACACTATCCACTGTTACCGAACTTTTAGTTACCTGCACATAACCGCTCGAAAAGTTTGAATCTGAGCTATAATCTCCCTCGTTGGAAGTAACTGCTATTTGTCCAAAGCCTTCCGAGGCGCATTTTCCGACAGAGGCAGTGTTGGCGCCGAGTAATAGGATGCCTTCGCTACAAAGCTCAGGGTTAGTGGCAGTTACCCAGCTTTTAGGATACTTAAGCGAAAAATTTCCGGCTTTGTCTGAATATGCGGTCCAATCTGCGGTAGGATCTGTTTTTTGTAGAGTGGAAGAAGGTTTTTTTGCGATTTTACTTACGGTTCCCTGCGATTGGACGGTATCCTGAAGGGTTTTTTCGGTATTATTCTTTGCATGCCACACATACCAGCCTACAAAACCAAGAACTCCTACGATAACCAATATTAAAAGACCCTCAACCAGTGTGAAACCCTGCTGCTTTTTCGGTTTTTTCTTTTCTTTTTTACCCTTGTCTTTGGCCATTTTAGTAAACCCCTTTATTGCATCATCATACCACCATAATGCTTAAGCTAGTATAGGGAATCGAGGCGTTCAATTATTTACAGGGTGTCACCCTGTAGTCCTCTGTAGTTTTTGGGCAGCTTCGTTAGCTAAACGGGCTAGGCTGAAATCATTATCGGTAAGCCCACCTGCCGAGTGAGTTGTGAGGCGTATCGAAACTTTGTTGTACGAATTTGACCAATCGGGATGGTGGTTGATTTTTTCTGCCTCTTTAGCTGCCTCTGCCATGAAACTAAATGCTGTCGTAAAGTCTTTAAAGATAAAATCTTTACAAAGACTGCCTTGTTCAACACGCCAGCCCGATACTTGGCTAAGACGATTTTTTATCTCCTCTTTGGCCAGCCTTTTCATATATTCATCATAACAAAAGAGGCTAATAACCTCTTTATAATGTTTATAAGTGTAGTACAGCACACTGAACGAGGTTAGGCCCATTCTACTTAGAGGTCTTAGAGCTGGGTGCGTCTCAGCAGCTGAGCATTAAGAGCGACAATAATGGTTGAAACAGACATTAAGATAGCGCCGACGGCTGGAGCGAGCACTATACCAGCTTTATAAAGAACACCTGCCGCCAAGGGAATGGCAACCACGTTATAGCCTGTTGCCCAAACTAGGTTTTGGGTCATTTTATTGTAAGTAGCTTTGGATAGTTTGATGACCTTGACCACATCCCTTGGGTCGCTTTTTACAAGGATTATGTCGGCTGATTTAATCGCTACATCTGTACCGGCCCCTATTGCTATTCCAATATCTGCCTGAGTGAGTGCTGGAGCGTCGTTAACACCATCACCTACCATCGCTACGCTTTTACCTTTTGCCTGCAGTTGCTTAACCTTGGTAGCCTTGTCTTCAGGCCGCACTTCTGCAAAGTAGCGCTCCAAGCCAAGTTGTTTTGCCACGTATGCTGCAACATCCTCCGAATCACCGGTTATCATAGCAGTTTTTATACCCAAACTCTTTAAAGCAGCAATCGTTGGTTTTGACTCTTCACGAAGAACGTCTGCTAATGCCAATGCGCCAACAACACTATCATCCCTAATTAAGTAAACCTCCGTCTTACCATCTTTGGCAGCTTGTTTTATATGGTCTTCCAACGCACCAGGAACTGTAAGTTTATTTTCTTCAATGTAGCGGCGGCTAGTAGCTACGTAAGTCTTACTATCTTCTAACGTCCCTCTAACACCTAGCCCTGGCAGAGCTGAGAAGTCTGTGATCTTGCCGATAGATAGCTGTTTCTCTTGAGCCTTTTTAACAATTCCTTTACCCACAATGTGCTCACTGTTCTGTTCAAGATTGGCGGTAAGACGCAGTATGTCATCCTTGCTGTAGCCCTGTGTAGTCCAAATGTCTGTTACACCGTGTTCACCCTTAGTCAGGGTGCCGGTTTTATCAAAAAGTACCCAATCTAGTGTACGAGCGGACTCCAGCGCTAAGCGCTTGCGAATCAGCAGCCCATTGCGAGCAGACAAAGCGGTTGAAATTGCTACTACAAGCGGCACGGCTAATCCTAGGGCATGCGGACAAGCAATAATCAGAACCGTCACAGATCTCTCTAGGGCAAAACTAGCATCTTTAGTAAATACCCAGAACAAGAAAGTTAACAAACCAGCAATGATAGCTATAATCGTCAGTATAAAGGCAGCTTTGTCCGCTAACACTTGAACGTTGGACTTTGAGGCTTGAGCCTCGGCAACTAAGCGCATAATGCCGGCTAATGCTGTATCCTCGCCCAGCTTAGTGACCTTAACAGTCAATGAGCCATCTTGGTTGATTGTACCGGCGACTACTTTGTCATTGACTCTCTTACTGACTGGTTTGGATTCACCGGTGATTGCCGCCTCGTTTACAGACGAAGTACCCTCAGTAATTACGCCATCAACTGGGATACTGGCACCAGGCCGAATCAAAACTAAGTCGTCAATCTTAAGTTCACTTACCAAAACCTTCTGAGGCTTACCGTCAACCAGTTTTTCGGCTTTATCTGGCAGTAACTGTTTAATCGCATCCAGAGCGCTTTCGGCTTTTCTGATTGACGCCATTTCTAGCCAGTGCCCAAGCAGCATGATGGTCACCAGAGTCGATAGCTCCCAGAAGAAACCTTCACCGGAAATAATAAACTGTGTAGCTAGGCTATACACGTAGGCAACTGTGATAGCCATGCTGATTAGAGTCATCATGCCAGGACGACGGGTTTTTAACTCACCTAAAGCACCTTTCAGAAAAACTAAGCCGCCATAAAAGAAGATGATGGTACTTAAAACAAGAGGAATATATTGTGAGCCGCTAAAACTCGGCGGCGTAAAGTGTAGCCAACGTTGAATATTTTCTGAATAGATAAGAACGGGAATCGTCAGTAGTAAGCTAAGCCAGAACTTGTCGCGGAACATGGCCGCAGAATGACCGGCGTGTTTATCATGCTCTACATGTTGCTGATGATTTTGGTGTTCATGCGGCATTATTTATTCCGTTTGTAGGTTTTATACATACCCCTTGGTAAATTGAGTGTTTATCACTTTTCATTTTCTGCCTCTTAGTGACGATTGTGCCTATTGCCCATCATGAACATCATACCAAGCATCATGAGCGGACAAATGAGCAGCAGTAACCCAAAACCTCTGCTGACGTTCCACGACGGAGCGAAAATGATTAAGATAACCGCAGCAGTAGCGAGTACTGTCATGATTATGGTGTGCGCTTTCATAACGTTCTCCTTTATTGTTAATGTCCCATCGTATTCATCATGTTGCCTGATGAACTATCGTAACCCCACTGTTGTTGCCACGACTCCATGTCGTTAATTTCTTTAGTCTGGGCGGAAATAATGTCGCTGGCCAGCTTTTTCATTTCCGGACGGTTGGTGGCAATATCGAGCATGTTTGCCATCATGACCGCCATCTGGTGATGGTCAATCATCTGCGACAAGAAGGCTTTGTCAAAGTCGGTAGCAGCGCTAAGGCTATCAGTACTGGCCTGGCTATTCATCATACTGCCGCCCCACATATTGGTAGTTGTTACCGCCGGCACGTCAGTTCCGTACCAGTCCTTGTACCATTGCTTCATCTTGTTGATCTCGCCAGTCTGGCTGGTGATGACGTTATCGGCCAGTGTTTTTACTTCGGCATGTGCTGATTTTTGCTGGGCTAGCTTCGCCATCGCAATAGCACTTTCGTGGTGGGGGATCATCTGCTCAATAAAGTTACGGTCCATGTCTCCGCTCATCATGCGATTACTGCTTATGCCCATCATATTCATCATACCCGGTTGGTTATTGTTGACGGCATAGGTTGCAAAGAACCCGGTGAGCACAATGCCTGCCAGCAATCCGATAATGACGTATAGTAATGGTTCCTTTTTCATAAAAACTCCTTATTTTCCCCTTATGCTTGATAACTCATACAAGCCAATTAGCTCCTCAACAGCTTTTTCCTTGGCTTTTTCTGATTCGGAACTAAAATTCTCTTTAATATGGGTACGCAGGTGGTTCTCGAGTATCAGTTTGTTGAGCGAACTTAAGGATTTTTGGACGGCCAGGCTTTGGGTCAGGATGTCCATGCAGTATTCTTCTTTTTCAATCATTTTTTGAATACCACGCATCTGACCTTCAAGGATTTTTGCTCGGTGTAGCGCTCGTCGTTTAATATCTGCTATCATACTTGCAGTATATACCCCCAGGGGGTACTATGTAAAGAACAGGCTTAGAAGGAGTACAAAATGAATAAATACGTACAATTTATAAAAGCAAAATGGTTTCTTTTAGGTGTGGGGCTTATAATCGGTGCTCTCATTATTCTTGGCATACGCTTTGCTACGTATAAGCCAGAAGGGGTCCACTACCATGCTACCTTTGTGGTTTATATAAATGGTCAGCGAGAGAAATTTGAGGGATTGAGATATTACGAAGAAACTGAAGCTACGGCGTGTACTCTAGAAAAGGTCGAAACTCCTTCGGAACGTGCACACATGCATGGGAATGTTAGCGATGTAGTGCACGTTGAGGATCATTTAGTGACCTGGGGGCACTTCTTTCAAAATATAGACTGGATTGCCAACCCTGACCTTATTAAAACGCCCGAGCGAATGCTGCAGTCAAATACGCAGGACAAAGTGACCTTCATGCTTAATGGCAAAGTAGTCCCCGACATTACTACACAAGTCATCAAAGACCAGGACCGCCTGCTAGTTGACTTTGGCAACAGCTCCGAACAAACCCTGCAAAGGGAATACAAAACTGTACCAGCCACTGCTCAGAAATATAACGTCGCTCAAGACCCAGCAGGCTGTAGCGGCAATAAACCAACGACTACTTCAGACCGCTTTAAGCACCTGTTTTAATATGCTTATGCTTGGTACACCCGATAGGATTAGCGCACATCCCGCCAGAGTGCCTTTTCAGTAGCTGCCTTGGCGTTTAATAAGATCCAATTTTATGGATTTAGCTTGTACATTTTTACCGCGTTTTGGGTCTTTATTGACGCATTCATGGTATTGCTGGTCATTGGCTCCACCGGCAGCACACGGGTCACCAGCAATAATAGTTTCTCCTGGAGGAGATATTTCAAGAAAGTAAAGATACTTATATTTAGGACTGCCGACACCGTGCAATTCTTGATCACTGCTGTTTTGATGGTCTGCAGGATTTAATCCTAGGCTAGATACCACCTGGTTAAAAACTTCTTCTCTGGTACCCGCTACCCTATAGGTTGCTGTAAGAATAGCGTCGTTATCCAAGCCGCTCGGATCAAAGTGTTTGCCGGTATAAATAAAAGATGATGGCCACTGGATTTTGCTTAATTCATTTTCCATAGACTTTCGCTCCTTGGCAGGCGAAATATATGCAAACCAAACAATTCCAATAACGATAAGTACTGCAAGCAACCCGCCTATAGCACCGGCAATCATTAATAATAATCTCTTGAGATCTATCACTACTTGCAAGTATATGTGAACCGCCCCCTAAACCAAAAAGGAGCATCAGGGAAGTGGCAGAGCATTATTGACCTGGTTAAAACAGATAACAATCAATGAGTCTACTGCTTGTAGTAAAAAGATTTAGCGATGAGGAGTGCTTTTGTGCCATCTGACGAGCTAAACCAATTGTTGGCTTGTTGAGCGCTCAATTCAGCAGAATCTAACTCTTCCACCGAAGAATCGTAAACCGCAAGCGAAAGTTGCGCAGAACCTTTAGTAACTGACAAGGTGGCTACATCTTCTGATGTCTTGCCAGCAGCTAATGCATACTGCTTAACAAGGGATGAGTCAACCAGGTAGTAAATAGGGCCGTTAGACTTTGTGTAGTAGCCTCCCACAACTTTTAGTGATGAGTTAGCGGTAACTAGTGAGTCTACGCTAGCACTGTAAAAACTATCAGGACCACAAAAACAGTCATAATTCGTCGAATATACCACCTTAACTTTTTTTTCTGGACTTAGGACTTGAGTATTGATAGAAGGCCCAGAGTCTAGAGCCCAGTCTGCTGGATACTTGAAGCATCCATTAGTTTCTGTATCGCAGTAGGTCTTCCAGCCAGCATATGGGTCTACCGCAGTATCGTTTTTGGCTGTTGTCGGCCGAGAGGCTGATGAGGTCGTTTTATCTGTTTTATCTTTATCATTAGAGTGCCACACATACCAGCCAACAAAGCCGACAAGCGTAATAAATATAAGGACCAGCATGACTTCGACAAAGCTAAAGCCTTTTTGGTTCTTTTTCATAGACTAAGAATATCTATAAAGTGGCATTCTTACAATAAGCTGTATAGGTTCACTACATACCGTACACATTAGGCGGTGTTTAATT
>PFEG01000059.1 GCA_002793885.1 Candidatus Saccharibacteria bacterium CG10_big_fil_rev_8_21_14_0_10_47_8 | reverse complement strand
AGCGAGAGGCCACACCTAGGAATAGATTTACAGACACCGATGGAAAAGCTACAATCGCTGCAAAGTGTTCAATAAGTTAGTGTCACATTAAGCCCACACTCACTTTTTAATCTGAGATAAACTTATCCTGTTAAGCAATTACATAAAATATCCGATCGGATCAAATATGTAATTTTTACAGATGCGAGAAAAAGATATGCTTAAAAAAGTGAGTGTGGGCTAGGCAGATGTCAGGATACCAATGGCTATAACGAAAACATCCAGGCCGAAGGAGAGGTAACCGTAGCTAACCGAGAGAGGAATGGATGTTTGTAACTAGCCAGCGGCAATCTGGGGCTGTAGAAAAGTGCGAAAGTCCTATAATATAGCAGCTGGATGATTTATGGGTTTACTTGCGTAGGCGAAAAACCAGGCTGCCACGCATTAAGTCCAGGTTGTAAAGCACCCAAAGCAGCAATATGGTTGCCTCTATAACGGTCCACCAGCTCGGACTTTGAGCCAGATAGCGGCCAAAATAACCGCTATTTTGCGCAGAACTACTAAGCCCGTCAGAAACCAGATTGATATTCATGATGAACCAAAAACTACTCGCCAAAAACGCCGCGATAGCGCTAACCATTCTGAAGGCACTGCTAAGCCTTATTTTGAAGAACATGGCCGATCCCCAAAGCTCCGCCACGATAATTATGGCCGCCCAAACATTCGGACCACTCAGCCCCAAACCGGAAAGCACATCAGTAAAATCATTGAAACTCACAATTTGGCAGATTGCCATGATAATTAGAACCACCCCGGCAATCCCAACTGTACCCCATTGTTGATCTGTCAGTTTTGGAGGATTTACCGCCCTAGCCGACCAATTTGTTAAGTTAGACTTAGCTGACATAATTTGCCCCTCTACTTACTTGTAGTCTTATTTATAGTCCGAACTTGTTAGTTTGGCAAGTAGCTGGAACTAGGACTTTTTAGAGTTTTGTTTACGCCAAGTTTCTATCGCCGCGTGGTTACCGCTTAAAAGTACCCCTGGCACCTTCATGCCTCTAAAAACTTCGGGGCGGGTATAGTGTGGGTGCTCCAGGATACTACTACCATCACTAAAACTTTCTTTTTCAGCGCTAGTATCCCCGCCAAGGACACCCGGCACCAACCGCGTAACGCTATCTAGCAAAATCATGGCCGGTAGTTCACCACCGGTCAGCACATAATCGCCTATCGAAATTTGCTCGTCCACAAATTTTGTTATTCGCTCGTCATACCCCTCGTACCGTCCGCAAATTAATATCAGATTTTCTAGCTTTGCGAACTCTCGAGCTTTAGCTTGAGTATATTTTTTACCTCTAGGCGTCATTAATATAACCGACGATTTGTTGCCAACCACTGACGATTTCGCAGCTTCTATGGCCGCGACCAGCGGTTCGGGCTTAAGTAGCATGCCATCACCACCACCGTATGGGGTGTCGTCTACGATTTTCCGCGGCCCAAGCCCAAAATCACGCAAATTTATCAGCTTGTACTCAACCAGTTTTTTATCTTGGGCTTTCCAAAGCATGCTGCTACCCAGCACACCCTCAAACATCTCCGGAAACAGAGTAATAACCTGAATCTTCATGTAGTCTTACATTAGCACGTCTTTTAAATCAAAAATAATTAGAGTTCAACGCTTAATTTTACGCCAGTTTCTTGAGCAATCTGTTTAATCGCATCCCTCATTCGGTCAATTATGCGACAAAATAATCGTTTCATGATGATAGTCCCTAACTTGTGCTGACAGCTCGGCAATTGCTCCACGAATGTCTGCTCTATCCTTAGCAGCTTCTTCAAAACGTTTTTCAGTACCGGCTCTGAATTCTTCGATGTATTTAAATAACTTTGTAAATTGATCGCCGCTCATAGTTTTATAATTTTAGCACACCCTTAAACATCCCTGGAAATAGAGTAATAACCTGTATCGTCATTAGTCTATGCCCCAGAATTTCTTGACTTCTACTTTATCGGGGCCGTAAAACTTGAGATTCAGCATGTCTTTCAAGTCGCTGATGGTATGACCAATACCAAAAGCAATCAGCCATTTGCCCCAGTCGTGTTTATAAAGAAAGGCGCCAACGATGATGGCTAAAACACCGTAAATCCAATGGTCCGGTGTATTAAGGTGTCCGCCTAGAATATGGCCAACTCTCCCAATAGCAAAACCGACAAAAGCAATTATTATATATACTACTAAAACTTCCATATACTGTCAGAATTATAGCAAGCTTTCGCTTGATACTGTGGCTAGGCGCCGGCGAAGCACGGACTAAGCTGTATTGAAGTACAGCGAAGGAGTACTGGAAACGGCAACACCGCCATAGTCCAAGAGTGCCAGCAGAGCGCCTGGCTTTGCCAGGTGGCAGGCTGGCACGGCGAAAGTTTGCTAGACGTCGAGGTCGTCGAGGTCGGCTAATTCTTTACGAGTTCGGTCGACCACGCTAGAGCGGCTTTCCTCCGGTTGGGATTCAACTTCTGGTTCCGGTTCAGTTTCAACAGCAGGTTGTTGTGGTGCTGTTTCTGATTCATCTTCATCGGCAGTTGAATCATCGTTTGAAGTTGAGTTGCTGCTTGCGGAGTCATCGTTTGAAGAAACCGCAGAGTCAGAAGAACGGTTGGGCGGCGGGCCGGTATCTACAATTTTTAAGTTATAGCGGGCATCGTTTTTAGTGCCCAGTGCCCGCAGTAAAGTACGCAAACTCTGGGCAGTAGCACCACGCTTACCAATCACCCGACCAAGATCTTCCGGATCAACCGTTAACTCTAAAAGCACGCCTTTTTCGTCAATCCGGCGCTCTACTTTAACGGCGTCAGGTTTGCCTACAAGTGATTTTACGATGTATTCAATGAATTGCTGGTCGATACTGTTCATGGGGGGTCTCCTTGTTCTTAAGTAAGCCGCTTAGTAATTTAATTATAGCAGTTTGGACAGTTTTGAATTCCTAGTTTTTAAGCGTCTTTTGAAACTTCTGATTCCTTGGCCGCGGGTTTTTCCTCAGGCTTTGGCTTGTCTGTTGCAACGATTGGGGCCTCTTGCTCGCTGGCCGGTTCTTCTGCAAGCGCTCCGGTTTCTGTTTCAACTTCGACCGGGAGTACACTA
Organism: Candidatus Saccharibacteria bacterium CG10_big_fil_rev_8_21_14_0_10_47_8; assembly: GCA_002793885.1. Classification (GTDB taxonomy): domain Bacteria; phylum Patescibacteriota; class Saccharimonadia; order Saccharimonadales; family UBA10212; genus 21-14-0-10-47-8-A. The sequence goes on along the minus strand of PFEG01000059.1, from coordinate 14,867 downwards.
TCTGTTTCCGCAACAAGCTTCTCGGCCACAGTTTCAGGCTTTAGTTCATCTGCCCCGGCGCTATCGGCTGGAGATTCCGGCTCCTTTGTTGAAACTGGATGATTCCTGCGCAACTTCTCCGGATTACGTATTTTGCGGCTTTTTTCAGGGGATATTTTGACCCAATCTGGCAGTTTTATGCCTTCTTTTTGCAGTAATTTAGCAGTTCTGTCAGATGGTTGGGCGCCATTATCTAAATACTTAGCGACTTTCTCCCCGTTTACAGTCGCTTGTTTGGTGTGAGGATCATAGCTCCCCAAAAAGGCCACTACTCGACCACTGGTGGGGCTAAAGCGGCTATCTTGAACAATCAGCCTATATTGGGCGTGTCCGCGGCGGCCGGTACGTTGCATACGAATAGAAAGCATAGGTTTAGAGTTGTTTAACTCCTTGGAAGTCCTTAACTGATAGATTAAACTCTCTGGATATATTACAGATATAGACCCCTGTTGTCAAATAGGGGATTTTATTGGTAATGGGCTAGTGCCTCAGCAGCCGCGGCAACCTGGGCTGCTTGTTTGCTTGGGCCGTTGCCCTCACCCTTTAGGGTGTTATTAACAAACACACCGACAACAAAAACTTTATCGTGGTCAGGACCCTCTTCGCTTAACACTTTGTAGACTGGGGTAAAGCCGTCCTTGCTTTGTACCACCTCTTGTAATCGGGACTTAGGGTCCATCCAGGAACCGCTTTTTAGTATTTCATCGAAAGTTGGCAACAAAGTTTTACTTATAAAATCCTTTGTGGCTTCATAGCCTTTTTCTAGATACAACGCCCCCACAACAGCTTCATAGCAGTTGGCCAAAATTTGCTCGCGAGCCCGTTGGCTACCACGCTTTTCGCCACGGCTTAGGCGTAGCAACGGTTCAAAACCATTGCGATTGGCAGCCGCGCTGATACTTTCGGTACGCACTAACGCGCTGCGCCAGTTAGTCAAGATACCTTCTGGGTCGGAGTAGTTATTGTATAGATACTCCGTAACTACCAGCTCCAATACGGCATCGCCCAGAAATTCCAGCCGTTCGTTGTGTTGGCCGGCAGTTTTTTTATGCTCGTTAAGGTAAGACCGGTGCGTGAAAGCGTTTATTAAAAGTTCCAGATTATCAAAACCACCAAGATGTTGCTGAGCGAAAGCTTTGTATGTACTTGTGTCCATTACTTTAAGTTTAAGTTATCCTTTTTAACTCCCATATTCAAGTTTACGTATCTTTTTAAGTCCTAAAAGTATCAACTTGCCTATATCATCATACTCGATCTTATCTAAAGCATCATTGGCCGGAAGCCAACCGATATTAGTCATCCACTTCTCAGCTTTTAGTTTATTCGTATCACCTTTGGCCTCGATCAAAAAAATCTCGGTGGTCATTAATACCAAACTGTTGCCGCGACGATATCTGAAGTTGATTTTACCAAGCCAATCTAAGACCTTCATTTCCTGCAAGCCGGTTTCTTCACGGACCTCGCGCTCGGCGGTGTGGCGAGCGGTTTCGCCTTCTTCTATATGCCCTTTTGGTATAGTCCAACGACCTTTGGAATCACGAATCATTAAAAACTCGATGATAGACTGACTACCGTCGGCTCTACGGTAAATTACACCGCCAGCGGTTGGTTCGCGCACCACCTCATCAATAACCGGGCGATGCCGAGTAACCAGTTTACGGAAGCCAGCTACGGGCTTAGGTCTTTTCATAGAATTAGGTCATTCCTTAAGATTTAGCTTTTTTAGGTTTGGCTTTAGGTTTTACCTCGCCACTGGTTTCTTGGTTGCGTAATACCGTACCAAGCACGCCATTTATAAACTTTGAGGAGTTTTCACCGCCAAAAGCTTTGGCTAGTTCTACCGCCTCATTGATTACTACCTTAGGTGGAACTTGGTTGTCAAACAGAAGCTCGTATACCCCCATACGCAAAATTACACGGTCTACCCTTGCGATCTGTTCGATTGGCCACTCCGGCGCGACCGGTCTGATGATGTCATCAATTTCAGATTGCCGGCTACTTACGCCATGCACCAGCTTTTCAATAAAAGCCTTATCGTCAATCGTTTCACTATAGCGGCCAATATTGCGCTCTAACACTTCGTCCAATATCAACGAATGGTCCTGGCATTCACTTCTAAAGTCTTGCTCATATAGCGTCTGCAGAGCTACGATGCGACCCAGATGACGGTTAGATGCCATTATACTTCGTCCCTGTGACTACGCATAATTTTATGTTCTTGCTCCAACGAATAAATCCACAGTCTCGACTGAATAGCTGAGCGAAGCTTTTTGCGGAGTTTAGCCATATTGTTAATCTTCCTGCTATTAGCGCTTCTTACCTAACCTAGTATAGCTTAGGGTTTTACTTTAGGCTTTGATTTTTTTGGCTACACCAGACTCGCGATTTGTTGTGCGAACTCTAACCGGACTAGTGGCATTCACCCGGCGGGCGAGTTTAATCGCTAAGTGGCTGCGGCGCGTGCCGGTACGGCGGGGGCTGGTTCGTTTTTTAGGCTTACCCACAAACAATACTCCTTTTTAAGCGAGACTAAATGTGTAATTTAGCTTAACAACTTAGCTCGTATTATACCTGTTAAGCGACCATTTCTCAAGGGCAAAAAAACTTATGTGACCAGACTAACCAAACGGCCTGGAACATAAATAGTTTTTTTAACATGTTTGCCGGCTATTAGCTTGACTATCCGCTCGTCTGATTTAGCAGCTTCAATAGCCGCATGCTCTGTAATATCAGCTTCTACCACAATTTCAGCCCGGACCTTGCCATTAACTTGCACGGCCAGCGTTAACATCTCTTCTTTGACAAGGTTTTCATCCCACAACGGCCAGCTGCTGATGTGAACCGAGTTTTCGTGTCCCAGCTCAGCCCACAGCTCTTCGCTGATATGCGGAGCAAACGGCGCCAGCAGTTGTACTAGTGTTTCCAGCGACTGTTTCCAGGACCAGGTCCTGGAAAGACCCTGCTTGACTTTTATTTTATAGAGTTCATTCACAAAACTCATGAGTGTTGCTATGGCCGTATTAAAACCAAGAGTTTCCAAATCTTTGGTAACTTTTTTTATTGTCTTATGAGTAGCTACCGCAATCTCTACAGCTTCGGTATCAGCCATAGCCACTTGTTTAGCGTCTGCGAACTCGTTCACTAGCGTCCAAACTCGCTCTAAAAAGCGCCGAGTCCCGGCAATACCACCCATGCTATATGGGCCACCTTGCTCATACGGCCCCATAAACATCAGATACAATCGCAAACTGTCCGCGCCATAACTGGTTACTTGCTCGTCGGGACTGACTACATTGCCACGGCTTTTACTCATTTTTTGGCCATCCGGACCCAAAATTAAGCCCTGGTTGGTAAGTTTTTTAAATGGTTCGTCAAAATCCAGCCCATGGTGATCGTGCAGGAATTTTGTGACGAATCGTGCGTATAACAGATGCAAAATGGCATGTTCGATACCGCCAATATAGTGGTCTAGCGGCGCCCATTTATTGATAATCGCGTTATCAAATGGAGCCCTGTTGTTATGATTGTCTAAATAGCGCAGGAAATACCAACTGCTACAAACAAAGGTATCCATGGTGTCGGTTTCCCGCTTAGCCGGTTTTTTGCAGTTTGGGCACTTAGTGTTAACAAAATCTTCACGAGCCGCCAGTGGTGAGCGGCTATTCAGCTCAAATGTGACATCCTCTGGCAAGGCTACCGGTAGTTGACTTTCCGGTACTGGCACAATACTACAATCATCACAGTAAACTATCGGGATTGGTGTCCCCCAGTAACGCTGGCGGCTAATCAACCAATCGCGCAATTTGTAATTGGTCTGCTCTTTGGCAATTTTATCTTTGGCCAGGTCGGCTACAATTTTCTCACGGGCTTCGCTAGTAGACATTCCATCATACTTACCAGAATTTATTAACACACCCTCACCGGTGTACGCGTATTCAAGGTCTTTTACTTTTTGGGCTTCGATCTCGTCTTCTGGAATCACTGTTGGTTTTAGAGGAATGCCAAATTTTTTAGCAAACTCAAAATCACGTTCATCACATGCATCGGCGAAAACCGCTCCACTACCATATTGTGCTAACACAAAATCTGCGATCCAGACTGGCAACTCTTCCTTATTAGCCGGATTGATAGCGTATGCGCCAGTGAATACACCGGTTTTATCCTTTTCGCCTTCTTTTCGTTCCAGCTCGGTTTTACGCTCGGTTTCTCTGACATAGTCAGCAACTTTACTTTTTTGCTCCGATGTAGCCAGTTGCTTCACTAATGGATGTTCAGGAGCCAACACCATATAAGTAGCGCCAAAAAGGGTGTCAGGGCGCGTGGTAAAGACCTCAATAGAAGTATCTGAATCCTTAACTTTAAACTTAATAAGAGCGCCCTGGCTTTTGCCAATCCAGTTGGCTTGCATGGTTTTAACTTTTGTTGGCCAATCTACTTGTTCTAAATCGTCTAACAAACGGTCGGCATAGTCAGTAATTTTGAAAAACCACTGCTCCATATCTTTTTGGACCACGGGAGTGCCACAGCGTTCGCAGACATTTTTTTCACCAACTACCTGCTCGTTGGCTAAAACCGTCTGATCCTTAGGACACCAGTTGACTAAACTCTTGGCGCGGTAAGCCAGCTTATGTTTATAAAGCTGTAAGAACAGCCACTGGTTCCATCGGTAATATTCAGGGTCGCTGGTAGTCAGAGTGTGGCTCCAGTCATAACTGGCCCCGATTTGGTCAATCTGGGCCATCATAGTTTTAATGTTGGAATAAGTCCACTGCGCCGGCTGAATGCCTCGCTTAATGGCGGCGTTTTCTGCCGGTAAGCCAAAGGAATCAAAGCCTATGGTGGATAGGACATTTCGTCCCAACATTCGGTTGAATCGTGCCAGAGTATCTGTTGGCGCGAAATTATACCAATGCCCAACGTGCAGATCCCCGGAAGGATATGGCAGCATCGGGATAATGTAATATTTATCGGCAGTCCGTGACATATCCACTTTATACAGATCGCTGTCACGCCAAACTTTTTGCCACTTAGGCTCAAGTTGCTGAGGGTTGTAACGTCTCATTATCTATCCAGTTTAACAGATAGCTGTTCTAAATTGAGTAGTCACGCTTTATTAGCTCAACAAACTTTTTTATAAGCTCAGGCATTGGCAGGCCGGCAATGGCTGCCGATTTAGGATATAAGCTCTGGTTGGTCATACCGGGAATAGTGTTAATTTCTAAAACTACAAAGCTGCTATCTGGACGCATAATTAGGTCTACTCTAGAGAAATGGCGACAATTCATGGTCTTATGAACCGCTTCGGAAATCTGATTGGCTTTTGCTATTTGCTGCTCGTTTAATGACGGTGGCGGACACAGCTCGCGGCTTTGGCCGTTATATTTATTTTCATAGTCAAACTCTTTGCCCTCAGGCGGCCGAATTTCTATGATAGGAAGGGCCGAGCGGTCCAAAATAGGTACGGTGATTTCTACTCCTTCAACCAAGTCTTCAATCACTGCTTGTTCATCCAGTTGAAATAACTTTTGCACCTCTTGCAAGTCAAGTGTTTCGGGTTGGCGAACGATTAAAGTGCCGATGCTCGATCCGCCACGCAAAACCTTTAAAACATGTGGCTTACCAGACAGCGGATGGTTTGAATATGACGATTCCGTAACCAAAGCTCCCCTGGGTACTGAGATGCCAGCCGCCTGAAGCTGAAGACGAGTTTGCCATTTATCGAAACACTCGGCTGAAGAACGGCTGCCCGCCCCCAAAAATGCTATGCTCCTTTTTTCTAGCTCAGCTTGCAGACTGCCATCCTCACCGCCTTGGCCATGCAAAATTGGAAAAACTATGGTTTCTTTTAAAAGTCCGTCCAACACCGAAAATCCTTCGGCAGGGTCGGCCTCTTGGACATTAAAACCGGCCTGCCTGGCAGCTTCTGCAACATATTTTGCAGACCTAAGTGAGACTTCTTTCTCCGGCGAGTTACCACCGCCTAAAATTAGTAGGTCTATCACTGGCTGAAAGATTTATGTTTACGTTTCATCCAGTACGGCGTTTGGCGAACCAGCTTGTCGGCATCTTTGGGATCGGCCAGTAAAAGTTTAGTAGTCTCTTCGGCGAAAACCTTATTTTGGGAGCCTTTTACCAAAACGATCGCCTTTGGTTTGATGGTAGATTTGATATATTTTCCGGCTGAGTATGGGTCGTCAAACATTTTAACTTGGCAGCCTTTTTCTTCGGCAGCCGGAGCTAAAAACTTGTTGGCATCCGGCCCAATCGTAACAACCAAGTCAAGCTCATTAGGGTCACAGTGCTCGCCGATTTTTTGATGTTCGGACTCTGAGTAGTCACCCAGTTCATTCATGTTACCCAAAACGGCAATCTTTTGAGGCGCTTCAATCCGATAAAGCGTATTTAGAGCGGCAATCGTGGCATGCGGGCTGGCGTTGTACGTATCATCTATGATTGTTGACCCTTTAATCCCTTTAAGACGCTGCATCCGTCCCGAAACGGGTTTGATATTATGAAGTCCCTTTTCTATATTCACGGCTGTCATACCAAGCTGCTCGCCAACTGCCACAGCCGCCAGCACCGAATATAGTTGCGGCTCGGATATCAGCTCGTGCTTAGCTTTAAGAAAAGTCCGGTCGGCCTGGTAAACTTCAAAATCACAGCTTGTTTCCGAAAATATTATATTTTTAATTCTAAAATCTGCTTCTTGATTTATCGCGTAACTTAACAAAGAACTTTTGATATCCGATAGGTACTCCGGGGCACAGGCGTCCCTGTTGACCAGCATCAGCGTGCTAAAGCCAGCTATGATTATCTCCTCAGCAGCCACGGCATCTAAACCAGCAAAATACTCCATATGTTCTGGGGTGATGGCCGTCAAAACACCAATATCTAGCTTTAAGTAACTTCTAAACTCATTTATTTGTCCCGGGGCGTCTGTGCCTACTTCTACAACCACCACATCATACGAATAGTCCTGCCTGATGATTTTTTCGTTGCGCCAAAATGTTGCTGCCCAAGCAAATGGGTTAAGTAAACTGGGCATCTGCTGACCAAAAAATATTAACGGTACACTTACTATGTCGTTGTAGTTGCCCTCTTGGTATTGGACTCTGTTAGTCTGCGAAAGAACTTTTGCTATCGCCAACTTTGTACTGGTTTTGCCAACGCTCCCGGCTACACCCACCACCTGGAACTGGTGTCTTTTAGTTAAACGCCTAACTTGCCAGCCAAGTATTTTCGCAATCAGACTTTTGGCTGTTCTCTTCATGATGCTTTAGTTTTTTATTGAGTTTAGCGCGCTGCTGAATTGCTGATTACTAACAGTCTTTTCGGGAGGGTTAACCGTTGAAGATACACCGTAGCTAACGTAGGTTTCTGTGATATTAGAGTTCTTGTACTCTATTTTTGTAAGCTGCCGAGAAAGTATATCAACATTTACTACAAGTTGAGCCCGGTCGGTTGGTTGATAGGCGTCTGGTGTAATTTTATCGGCGTCCGGCAACCCTAAAACTTTAGCATAAGCCCGCGCCGCTATTGCGTATTTTTGCAAGCTGACGGTTACGGAATAAGTATGAGTGCGTGCACTGATTTGACGGGCCGTTGTGTCCTGCTCAACTTGGTAAGCATCCCTGAGTTTGTTAACAATATCTGTTCGCTGCGGTTGTCTCAAATTACCAAATAAAATGGCGCCAAATACCGTGTTGCCAAACAATGTAGGCTGGTCGCCCTTTAACCATAGGTTATAAATACTGGAATAATTTGAGGTACTACCAGGGCGGTCGATAAAACTGTACCTCTGATAGTCAGCTTGAACGGTACCTATGCCCTCCAGGGTGAGATGCGAGCTAGGCTTGGTACTCTTATCAGTTACTTTTTTTATGTAATGGACACGAGCTGCAGGGTTAAAAACCAGTTGTGTAATGCTATCGGTGGAGCCGGCAAGGCCTTGCTGGGTAGTCTGTTTTGTTACTCCATTGGTTGCCAAGTTGTTGTCAACCATAGCCCAAAAGGTCCGTTGCGGGTCGCTATAAACTTTTGTGTAGTAAATTATGGCGACCAGTATCAACACCACAAGCATCACAAAGCAACGGCTAGCAACTATAAAGGTCCTGTTTTCTATAATCTTTTTTAGGCTTTTGCCAGAAGGTTTCTGCTTGGCCGGTTGAGGTTTTGCCATTGCTTGATATTTTATCACTTATAAAAAGAACCGGCTAAGCCAGTTGGTGGAAATGTGGGGATTCGAACCTCAGACCTATGCAATGCGCCCCAAAGCGTTTTTTTGGTGGAGTCGCGGAGAATTGAACTCCAAACTGGTCAATGCGAATGACCTGTTATACCGTTTAACTACGACCCCAAAAATTCACAAAATAAAATGCAGTGTCCTCGTTGCGGACCTTCCAGCACCTTTGGTGGAGATGCGGGGACTCAAACCCCGGACCCCTACTCTGCCAGAGTAGTGCTCTAATCAACTGAGCTACATCCCCTTCAAAGGTGCTGGACTAACTAGCCAAAGCCGACGCTTAAGGTCGGCTCCCCGTATTCCGCCAGCTGGCGAACGTCGAGGCTATGCTTTTGATTCCCATTTAACAGGCAAAATTGTATCATTCTAAGGTGTAAAAAGCAAAAACCCTCGTTTTTTTAAACGGGGTTTTTGCTACTTCGTCCAGTAGTGGACTCTCCAGTCTTATTTGCTCTAGCAAATACTAAAAGTCGCTAAGCGACTTACTCTGGAAAGCTCACTACTGGGCTTCGCGCAGCCCACCCGTGGGCCCCCGCATCGAAACTTGATGCTTCATATCCTGACTGCAGGCTACTTCGCTCAGGTTTTGGCGCGGGGCAAGCCGGGTAACTTTTATTTTATATATTACTTGGAGTTTTTGTTTCTCGACTTTTGGGCCCGGTGCGCGAAGCTACCTATATTACATGCTTGTGCTTATTTTTTGTCAATAAGCTTAATTAGTTCAGCTTCGGTAATTTGCTTGGTTCCGTAGTCTCTGGCTTTTTTAAGCTTACTGTCGCCAACGTTTTCACCAACCACCAGGTAGGCTGTGTCCTTACCTACCGAGCTTTGAAATGTACCACCCAGCGAGCGAATTTTCTCGGCCGCCAGATCTCGCCCCATGGTTTCTAAAGATCCAGTTATGGCTATTTTTATCCCGTGTAGCGGGCCGCGGGCTCGTGATTCATAGATCGGCTTTATGCCCAGGCGTTCTAACTTATGCAGCAATTGGATATTATCTTCGTCGGCAAACCAGGCCAGTATCGATTCCGCCACAACGTCTCCAACCCCTTCAACATCCATGAGACCATCAAGTGACGACTTACCAAGTTTTTCAACTGATCCAAATCGCTCGGCTAAATCTATGGCCGTTTGAGAACCAACGTGCCTAATTCCCAGTCCATAAATAAATCTAGGCAACGAAGGTTTTTTAGATGCCGCAATACCATTTATCAATTTTTGTGCTGAAACCTCGGCAAACCGATCAAGTTTGACAACCTGCTCCTTAGTCAAGACGTATATATCCGCTACGTCATGTACGAGTTTTGCGTCTACGAGGGCAGCAACATTTTTTTCTCCCAAACTACCAATATCAAGCGCGCCCTTACTGGCAAAATGCTCTAGGCCACGTTTGAGTAGCAGTGGCCCCGTAGCGCCTTTGACCCGATATACCGCTTCACCCTTCGGTCTCACGAACTCAAGCTCCGGGTATTGGCGCTTTAACTCGCCTTCCATATTAAACTTCCGCGCTGATTTTGGCCGCAATTCATCTATGACCCTCTCGACTTGCGGGATAATATCGCCCGCCTTAAAAACAACTACTGTATCGCCGACCCGAATATCCTTACGAGCAATCTCATCGGCATTATGCAAACTCGCATGCTGGACCGTCGTACCAGCTAAAATTACCGGGTTAAACACCGCCACCGGTGTGGCGGCACCTGTTCGTCCAATGCTGATAACCACGTCTTTGACAGCGGTCGTAGCTTCTTCGGCAGGATATTTATAAGCGACCGCACCGCGCGGATTTTTGCCCACCACACCCAGGCTGCGATATAAGTCTCGATTATTAATCTTTATAACCAAGCCATCCGTATAAAATGGTAGCTCCTCGCGTTTTTGTTCCCACGTGTCAATAAACCGCATAATGTCATCGACTTTTTTAAAAGTCCGGGCCTGATTGTTAACAGCTATCCCCAAAGAGGCGATTGCCGCGTAAGCTACTTTGTTTGTTGGAATTTCTGAGAAATCGTTCCGGATAATATCAAACGCCCTGAACCGTAACGGCCGGGCAGCTACTAACTTGGGATCGAGCTGCCGTATGGTGCCGGCGGCAAGATTGCGGGGATTGGCATACATTGGCTTGCCGGCTTTTGTTTGTGATACGTTTAGCTTCTCAAAATCGGCTTTATACATGATTATTTCGCCGCGAATTTCTGTGCGACCCCTAAGAAAACTCTTAAAGGCCGGCTTTTCATGCAATTTAAGCGGTACGCTTTTAATAGTCCGGACATTTGCTGTTACGTCCTCGCCGGTGGTGCCGTCGCCCCGAGTAAGTGCTTGCTGGTAGTGACCATTTTCGTAAACGATGGCGCAACCCAGTCCATCCATTTTAAGATCTACAAAATATTCGGCCTCATGCCCGGGCAATAAACGTTGAGTGCGTTTTATCCAGGCCTCAATATCCTCACGACTGAATACATCGTTAAGACTCAACATCCTGGTGGAATGCCGTACTTTCTTAAAAGCCGTAAGCGGTTCGCCGCCAACACGTTGCGTGGGACTGTCTTCGCTAATAAGCTCTGGGTACTGTTGTTCTATCTGTTTTAGCTCCCGCATCAGGCCGTCGTAGACAGCATCGGAAACCGATGGGTTATCTAAAACATAATACTCGTGCGAGTATCGGGCCATGAGCTTTTTAAGCTCTTCCAGCCTATTCCGTGCCTGAAGTTGTTTCACAGTAATCCCCGATACAAGCTATACAAGTAAGTGTGGACAAAAAGTATACTGAGCATGCTAAGAGCGTAAAAAACAGGAGCAACCAAAACGGTAGCAACCATGATAAGCGGTACGACTACTGCGCACATTATAGCCAAAACCAAGATTGGTAAAAACAAAAGCCTCCGCATTATAGACCAACGTCTAAAACGTACCAGGTTTTTTGCTGAGCGTAACGCTCTAAGCGGCTGCATGTTGGGCAGAGTCACGATGTATAGAGCAAAAACCGAGCTGGCAAGTAGATAGAATGACCACCCCGCCAAGACTGCAAAAATTAAACTGAAAATGAAAATCGGTGCTCCACTACTGCTGGTAAAAACTACGGCGGCCAAACTGCTTCCTATCGCCAGAGGTATAAGCTGCAAAATAATCACTCCCATTACCAACAAAAACGGTACAAGCTGGGCGGTAGAATTGTAGTAAGCCTGTTTAACGCTAACCAGCCTACCGGCCAAAAGTAGCCGAAGGGTAAATATAATTACTAAGCTCTCCAGAACGATTAACATGCTTTGAAGAATTGAGCCCGACGGGGAACTGCTGGTACCCGAACTGGCCACTAAACCACTAAAACCGCTTAAGGCAGAGCCAAAAGTAGAGCTGCTAGTATCGCCATTCAGGTTGTTTTTTATATCGTTGACCGTTGAGTTCAGGTTGCTAATGCCGCTGGCGAAAATGATATTTAAAACCAAATAAACCAAGACTATACCGCCGAGTATTTTCCAGTTCCTGCGCAAAATCATAACGGTCTGCCCTGTAAGCCTAAAACTGCCGATTAGCGGGCTACTGTTTTGAGCTTTTTTCTTATCGCAGGCTCTTTTTTGGCGTCTAGTTAGCTTACGGACTCGGGGATTCTTGGTCGTGGAAGTAGACGCTTTTTTCGAAATCGGCTTGCTTTTGGGCATGCCTATATTATAGCTGATTTAAGGTGTTTTTAGACTAAAATTAGAGTTTCATTTCGCGCAGAGCTTTAATTCGCGCTTCAACCGGTGGATGTGTGCTGAACAGACCAGCCAGGCTCTTACCCTTTAGCGGATTGACAAAAAACATATGGGCCGTAGAAGTGTTTTGTTTTTTTAAAGCGCTGCCGTGCGAGGCTATTTTTTCAAGAGCGCTCGCCAGACCTTCCGGATAGCGGGTGGTTAGAGCGCCGGTAGCATCTGCCAAATACTCTCGCCGACGGCTGATTGCAAGCTGCAGTAAACTCGCTGCAATTGGCGCGATAATGGCAGCAAATATAGCCAAAAAAATCATTATTTGGTTATTGTTTTCTCTATCACCTCGCCCACCCCAGAAGGATATGTGCAAGAAAAAGTCGGCTATTAGCGATATTACGCCCACCAAAGCGAAAGCCAGGGTAGTAACCCGGACGTCATAGTTTTTAACGTGTCCGAGCTCATGCGCAATAACACCCTCGAGCTCGTTATCATCCATAATTTGAAGTAAGCCTGTCGTGGCGCAAACAACGCCATGCGCTGGATCGCGACCAGTAGCAAAAGCGTTGGGTGCCAGGTCATTCATGATGTAAACCTTAGGCATTGGCAAGCCCTCGGTGATTGCTAGGTTCTCAACTGTTCTCCATAGCCTGGGATTGTCCTTTTTCTGGATTTGCTGTGCCCCGTTTACAGCTATAGCCATCTTGCTACCCGCAAAGTAACTAAATACGGCGTAGCTAAGAGCAAAAATTCCAATTATAAAAAACAGGCCCGGCTGGCCGGTAGACTGGCTGATTACCCAAGCTAGACCCCACAACAAGGCCAAAAAGAAGACTAGCAAAACCACTGTCCGGCGTTTATTACTGGAAATTTGTTCGTACATAAAATAAGTTGGAGATTAGGGACTATTTATTATTTCTTGTCGGCAGCTTTGGCGTCAGAGTTAAAGTCTACTTTTACAGCATCTTGAATAACTGCGGATTCCTGGCTTTCAACCTCGAAAAACTCACGCTGCTTAAAGCCCATTAAGCTGGCGAAGAGATTGGTTGGAAAAGTCTTAATCTTGGTATTTAAGTCGCGGGTCGCGCCGTTGTAAAAGCGGCGGGCGGCCTGGATTTTATCTTCAGTGTCCACAATTTCACCCTGCAGCTGTTGAAAGCCTTGGTTGGCCTTTAGGTCGGGATAATTTTCGGCAACCGCAAACAGACTTTTTAGGGCGGTCTGGAACTGGTTGTCGGTTTTAGCCGTTTCGGCGACGCCCTGGGCATTCATAGCTTCGGCGCGAGTTTTGGTGACTTCTTCAAAGACGCTTTTTTCGTGTTTGGCATAACCTTTAACGGTGTTAACCAGATTAGGAATAAGGTCATAACGTCGCTTCAGTTGAACGGTTATATCGCTCCAGGCCTCGTCGGTGCGGACCTTTGTACGAACCAATCCGTTATATATAGCTACTAGCGCGATTACGATAATGGCTGCTGCGCCAATGATAATCCAAGTTGTCATAGGTATTTTTTGCTCCTTTACTTTCATCTACCTCTGTACGCATTAATTATACACCACTGATACACTAGCCGCCTAAAAGTGTATGATGTAACTAGCAAAACAATGCGTAAAATCTCTGCAAAACGTTTTATTGCACTTTTAATAGTTCTGGTTTTGGTTGTCTCAGTACTTTTCTACGCAAGGCCTCTGCCAGCGCTGCAACCTGTCAGTATCACGCCAAATATACCTACTGCTGAACCTCTTGAAATACCCTGGCCAGCCTACGGACAAGCCGCCATTGGCAGCAGCGATTTTGCCATGCTGGAGACACATGGCCCCCAAACCGCGGTGCCGATTGCCAGTATTACTAAAGCAATAACCGCCTTGGCTGTGCTGAACAAACACCCAATTACGCCTGACCAACAAGGAGAAACAATCACTCTAACCGACAATGACGTGGCAATTTATAATGACTATCTCGGCAGGGATGGCTCAGTAGCCAGGGTCGTTGCCGGCGAACAACTAACGCAGTACCAGGCGCTGCAAGCAATGCTTCTGCCGTCTGCGAATAATATTGCTGATACATTGGCAATCTGGGCCTTTGGCTCTTTAGAGGCGTACACGGTTTTTGCCAATCAGATGCTAAGCCAAATGGGTCTAAAGCTTAGCCGTGTGGCAGATGCCAGCGGCTTTTCGCCGCAGTCGGTAAGCACCGCCACCGAATTGGTTGCGATTGGCGAGGCGGTTTTATCAAACGATGTACTGGCTGAAATAGTTAAGCAGCCGGAGGCTAGCATTCCAGTAGTTGGAAGTATTCAAAACGTCAATTGGCTTTTGGGTAACGATGGAGTTGTGGGTATAAAAACTGGTAATACCGAAGAGGCTGGCGGGTGCTACTTATTTGCCGCCAATCACACCGTGGGCGGGCAGACCGTAAAGTTTATCGGCGCGGTTTTAGGGGCGCCAACCCGCAATACCGCCATCAATGACTCCCGAATAATCATAAAGGCCGTGGATTCGGGTTTTGAAGTAGTTAATTTAGCTCGCAGTGGCACAATTGTTGGCCGATACAGTGCCCCATGGGGTTCCAGTGCCGCCGCCATAACCAGCAAAGACGTTTCCATGTTAGTTTGGAAAGGCCAAAAGCCGAAAACCACTACTAAGCTTGATACTACTGCCGCTACTTCGTCCGGCGGTAAAGCTGTGGGTTCAGTGAGTATTGCTGTTGGTAAAAAAACTGCCACCTCACCGGTCGTATTGCAACACTCAATTCCAGGACCCTCCTGGCAATGGCGTATCTTTCGATAAATACATAATCATTCTCCGCTTGACTTGCCATGAGCAAGCGCAGCGCGTCGAATGGTGCGGCTCTACGAAACCGCTCGAACTTATTTTATCTCAGATTGCTGAATTGT
>PFEG01000032.1:5591-24269 GCA_002793885.1 Candidatus Saccharibacteria bacterium CG10_big_fil_rev_8_21_14_0_10_47_8 | reverse complement strand
ACCCAGCAGCCCGAACCAACTGACGACCAATGGGAAGACGAACCCGTAGCCGGCCAGCTGGCCGTTGATGTTTACGAAACTAAGGAAAAGCTAATTGTTAAAGGCCGGGTGGCTGGCGTTAACAAGGCCGATTTAGACGTAAGTATATCCGATAATACCCTGACCATCCGCGGCACACTCAGCGCCGGCAGCGAAGAAGGGGTAGAGAACTACTTCTTGCAAGAATGTTACTGGGGCGAGTTTAGCCGCAGCATCGTGTTGCCGGTACCCGTCAAAGAAGAAGAGATTGAAGCAGTTTTGAAAGACGGCGTTCTGACCGTCGGCTTTGCCAAAGTCAAACAAGATACCGTTAAAAAAATCCAGGTTCTGTAGAACCTGATTTTTTAGGTTACAGGTTAGAGGTGACAGGTTACAGTATTGTCTATGGCTATAGATTCATACAGAAAATTAATTGTTTGGCAGAAGTCATTTGAACTTGTTAAAGATGTTTACTCGCTCACAAAACAACTACCCAAAGATGAACAATTTGGCTTAGTTTCTCAAATGAGACGCTGTGCTATTTCTATCCCGAGTAATATTGCCGAAGGCCAGCAGCGGAATAACGCTAAAGAGTACCGCCAGTTTTTAGGCATCGCCAGAGGTTCGGCTGCGGAACTTTCTACACAATTGCTTCTTGCCAAAGAATTATACGGAGAAAATATAAGTACTCTGCTGGCGGAGCTAGAGAGTATTCAAAAAATGCTCTTTGCTCTAATCCGAAAACTGTAACCCGTAACCTGTCTACTGTAACCTTAACCGGCCTTAGCCGGTTGTCAACTTGCCAAGCACAAAACGCACTATCAACTGCGAAAGTGCAACGACAATCAAACCTATGACGGCATAAAGGATGGTGTTTTTGGCGCTGGTGACGCTGGCGTCATTCCCGCCACTGGTAATGTAGCGGAAACCACCCACGATGATCATAATTACGGCTGCTATGCCGACTATCACGGACAAGATATTAACTATCTGGTGGATTAATTCGTTGATTTTGGCAACGGCGTCTCCACCACCACTACAATCAGCACCAGAAGGATTTTCGGTAAACTGTAAGTTAGAACCAGCACATAGGCCGTTGTTTATTTGCTGTTGGACGTCTTGAGCATAAACTACCGAAGGTAGAATAAAAAATCCAAAAGACATCAAAGCCCATGAAACGAAAGCAACAATTAAAGCAGGAAACTTTGGCTTTCTCATGTCCTTAACTATAAGCCATTGGTATATAAACTGCTAGGTAGTAGCTGTGGTTGTTTTAGCCAGAACAAAGTGAACGATTATTTGAGCTAAGGCTACTATTACCAAACCTATAAGAGCGTACAAAATAGTGGTTTTAGCTCCGGCAACGCTCTCCTGCTTGCCCCCGCTAGTTATATAACGGAAACCTCCAACAATGATCATGATCACGGCTATAATGCCTACTACGATTGAGATGACATTTATAACTGTGGTAAAGAGCTTACTGCCTGCCTGTTCTGCAGCAGTATCACAGCCAGTTGTGGCGGCACCTGAAAGATCTCCGTTAGAGCCGCTACACAGGTTATTGTTAAAATCCGTCTGAGTAACTGCAGCAGAGGCTGCACCTCCCGCCGCCAAGGGTATTGCAAACATAATCACCGCACTGAACGAAAAAAGTATTTTTTTAAGTTTTTGGATCATTTTAGATATTTCCTTTGTTTACTGTTAGAAATTATATATGCACTTATAGCACAGTCAACACGTTTATGGCAATCACCGGGGCGCTTGTTTATTATGGACATGACAGGGTGGCTTTCGGCCCACTATCCCAATGGCCGCCGACGCACTCTGGACCTGTAGCTTTAACAAGTACAAAATGCACGATTACTTGCGCCAGAGCCACGATTATCAACCCTATGAGCGCATATAAAATGGTGTTTTTAGCACTACCAACTTTGGTGGTGTCTCCGCCGCTGGTAATGTAGCGAAAACCACCAACAACTATCATGATAACCGCAGCAATGCCAACGGCGGCCGATAAGGTATTGATTACGGTGGATATTATGCCGTTAGCTTTGTCTTCGGGTTCGCTTCCCGTACTGCCCGCAGCCGTGTTAACTCCAATTTGTAAATCATCTTGTACGGTGGCAGCATATACTAACGACGGAGTTAAACTTAAAAATAGAGTTAAAACTGTAAAAAATGTAAGCACTGTCTTATTGAAATTTTGCTGCAGATAATGCATAGACATACTTTACGTTTTTACCAGTTTATCAGTCAAGAAGGATATTAGAGTCCAGGCCAGCGCTACGACAGCCAGGCCTATTAACGCAGTTATCAGCCGACGGCGAGCGTTCGTAGCTTTTTCGGCATTGCCCCCGGAAGTGATATACGAGAAGCCAGAAACAACAATCATAATCACAGCAACCACTCCGGTCAAAAAAGCAACTATGCCAGCTGCCACTTTAATGAAGTGGTTAACTGGGCTATCTGTTGTACTTCTATCGGCACTACACACATCGCTAACAGGTGCCTCACGACAGCTAGCAAAAAGCTTATCGGTGGTAGGCGTAGAAGGCGTGGCTGCAAGAACCAGCGAAGGACTAAGCGATAGTAAGATAATTCCGACAACTAAGCCGAGCTTTCTAACGTGATATATTGCCATCTTTAAGGTGTCCTGCCCAAAACGAAATTAACGATTATAGCGGCAGAGGCGGCAACCACCACTCCTACTCCGGCATAAATTATAGTGCTTTTGGCGGTCGCCACTTTGGTTGGGTCACCGCCCGATAAAACATACTTAAACCCACCAAGAACCATTACGAAGAAGGCCAGAGCTCCAATAGTACCAAAAATAATGCTAAGTATGTCTTGTAATTTGGCCGGACTAGCGTCAACCCGGGGCAGGTTTGTCCCGTCAACCAAAGCTGCGAGGATTCTAATAGATATCATATGGTTGTGCTTTTACTTTCCGATGGTGTTTCCTATAAATGCCACAAAGACAGAGGCCACGAGGACTACGCCCAAACCAATCAGCGAATTAGTTATCCGCTTACGGGCAGCCGTTGTTTTTTCGGCATTGCCCTGTGAAATTATATAGCTTATGCTAGCATAAATAATAAAAAATACTACCGCGATACCAGCTAACCGTACCATGATGTCTATTATTGCCAACCCTATGGCCCATAAATCATCGGGCAGATTGATGGCGTGAGGCGCGCATCCCCCCGCGCCATCCGGCTCCAATGGTAGGTACTTCCACCAATGAGGAATGCTCAAAAATGATGTTCCCGGCGGATCTGCAGAGCAATCTACCGCCCCAAAAAAAGACGGAATTATAAAAGATATTTTTGCTAATAATAACGTTATCATGGCTACCTAAATATCCCCCCTGGTATTAGCCATTGCAAAAAGGCAAACATAAATATAAATGCTAGCAATGCAATCAGGGCATTAGTTATACGTTTTTTGGCGCTAGTAATGGCTTCTACCTTATCGCCTGCTGCCATATACTGGATACCTCCTAAAATAATCATGCCGATGACAACTATGCCTACCCCAGCGCTCAAAAAGTTCACAATTTTATTCAGGTCTCGAACTATCGGGTTGCCATTTAAACACTCGTTCAAAGATTCTGGAGTGGGATTTGGGTGTCCATTACAGTCTAAGCAGTTTTTTAAATCCTCCGGGGAGAGAGCAGTGCCAGGCGGATTATTATTCTCTGGGTGGCATGGGCCGCTATTTACTGCCAAGGTTAAAGACGGAGCAACCAGGATAGCCAACACCAGAAACGATGCCAACAGTGTGATTATCCTTAGTTTTCCGATTTTTTTTATTAACATCTTGACGTCTTTTTTAGCAGTACTCTTGGTAGGACTATACCATAAATGCTAGCTAATCGCTTACGACTAATGCCAGAGTTAACAGATTGTGAGCCGATAACGGTTATGGTATAGTTCAACCCAAATGACCACTCGCAAGAAATTAGGCTTTGGGCTAGGATTTGTCGGGCTTTTTTTTGTGGTACTAGTAGTAGGCCTGATATTCCCTAAAAAGACTCTGGCGTATACACAACCAGAGCTGGATGGGGCAACACTAGAATTTGTTGATGCTTCTCATATAAAGGCCACTATCGGGGGCCAAGATATTACTTTCTTTGACAGTAACCCGGGCGATTACGATAACGGGGATTTTAATTATAAGGCCCAAGGCCAAGTTAGCTGTGGCCTGCAAATTGATATTGTCAGCGGCAACTTCCGCAATCGTACCGTTAACAACCCTACGCTTGCGAACGCAGTTATTAAACAATCGCTTGGTGTAACAGTACCTCTTCCGGGATGTTCTAATGCACAAAGCAGACAAATTCAAGTAGGCAAGCTTAACTTGTCGAGACGCCTTTTACAGTACGACGATAAAAATACCGTCTCTCTTATTCATAAGCCTGATACTAAGTTTACCCGGACTGATTCAACACCAGCAGGCTACTTTTTTTCAGGGACTGGTACTTTCGGCGCATCTGGGGTTCCCGTAGACACATGCCCAGACGGTGTATTCGTATCTTCCGACCCAGACGCCCCGGGAGCCTATTATTTCCAGCTTGACGGTGACCGAGGGCCATCGTTAAACGAAATAAGAGCCAAGGGTGGCGCTTCCAAAAAACTGGTAGACCTTATAGTTAAGGGCTTTGGAACAAGAGGTCCTGCTATTTTAAGCGGCTGTGATATGAACTACTTCAACAGTATAAACTTTAGGGATAAGAATGCTGATTACTTTAAGGATTATGCCGGTACATTTGTTGGCATCGATTATGCAAATGCTAATAAGGAACCGACTGACCCGGATGCAGCAGACGCTACAGGCGTCAACAACACTTGCGAGGGCAAAAATAATACAGGGCTTGAGTGGCTGCTTTGCGGGATTATCAGTTCGGTAGACAAAATGGTCGATTGGATGAACGATGCAATAAATGACCAGCTTGATTTTAATGTTAAGCAAAATCTGGAGGATCCGGCGGGGATTAAGCAGGCCTGGTCAGCAATCAAGAACATAGCTACAGCATTACTGGTCATTATTATGCTGGTTATGGTGATATCTCAAGCTATAGGCGGGGCTTTATTTGACGCGTATACTATCCGCAAATTACTCCC
The DNA here is from genome assembly GCA_002793885.1 of Candidatus Saccharibacteria bacterium CG10_big_fil_rev_8_21_14_0_10_47_8. GTDB lineage: Bacteria > Patescibacteriota > Saccharimonadia > Saccharimonadales > UBA10212 > 21-14-0-10-47-8-A. The sequence goes on along the minus strand of PFEG01000032.1, from coordinate 19,128 downwards.
AAAGATGGTGGTGGCGGTAATTGCTATGCAACTTTCTTGGGATTTGTGTATATGGATAATTAGCCTTGCAAACGACGCCGGCAGAGGGATAGGCAACCTGCTGGCCGCGCCGTTTGGCGGATGGAACCAGCTTAGCTTGGATAAATTAATTGGCGGCCTGGGCGTAGGCGCGCCTGGAGTCACTTTATTAACAGCGTTGACGGTTGGCACACTGGCCGTCGCGCTAAATCCCTTTGGCGTTTTGCTGCTTGGATTCGTTATCTTAGTTGGTGTTTTTGCCGCCTTGGCCACTTTACTTTTTAGGGTTGTACTTATTATTGCCGCGGTTATCTTCGCTCCTTTGGCGTTAGTAGCTTGGCTGCTGCCCGGCACAGAACGATATTGGAAACAGTGGGTAAGCAATTTTAGCAAAGCATTGCTTTTATTCCCGCTAATCGTATCTATGATTGTAATCGGGCGCATTTTTGCCTGGATTATATCTTCTGGCGGCGCAGGAACCGTGGGCCCGTTTGACTTGTTCGCAGTGGTCGTGGGATATTTTGGCCCATACTTTTTGCTGCCAAAAGCGTTTAAGTGGGGCGGTAGCTTGCTGGCAACTGCAGCTAAAGGAGTCAGTGACGCAAGCACTAAATTTAGCGAAAGGCCCAAGAAACTACTGCAAACCCGTCAAGAAGGTTTCTCCGCCGAACGCGCTCGCCAATCTCAGGAACGCTATTCGAAAAATGAAGGGTTTAATCCGCGGCGACCGTGGAGACGCCCAATCGACCTTCTGAAGTCTGGGCAGGTCGATCCTACTTTATGGGGCAGGCGTAGAAAGCAGGCTACGGACTCATATGTTTTTCAAGGTATTGAGTCTGAAGAGAAAGACCTTAAGTCGGCTAATGCAAGAGCCCAGGATACGATTAACAGAACTCACTTCGACGAACAAGATAACTTCGCCAGAGCCTTGGCAGCCGGTCAGAAAGTCAGTATAGGCACCGATGGTAGAATCCAGGGCGAAAGATATGTAGCAGGAGCCACAATGAGGAATGGAAGAACAGCTACGGGCGGGGAGCTAAAGACGAATGCTGACGGCACCATCGTTGGCGCGGTAGGCGCAGAGAAGGCGACAGAAGTCGAGAGCCGAGCCGGCTTCGACCAGGTAGTCCGGCTTGGCGGTGATGGTAATATTGAGTTTTTACAATCCCAGCTTGAAAACGCATTGACCTCTGGCGACCCCGAGAAGATATCGGGAGCCAATAGAATCATGACGGCCCATGCACCTACGCTATTTAAGAAAATGCCGCACTTGTATAAAAACGGGGACTATCATACTACCCACAATGTAGAACGAACCATTGGCGGTCTAAACGCACCCGATTTAACCGAGTTAAGCGCGCCATCATTCAAAACAATGCTTGAACAAACACAGCAGATACAACCGGCGACGGGCCGCGCAGACCCGGACAGCGAAGCCCGTTTAGTAAATTTATATATGCAGACCCTTAACGACACTAATAGAAGGGGTAGCTTAGTGGCAGAGACTAATCGAGAAATGTTCCGTTACGCAACCACCTTGCCGGCTGGTGATCCCAGAAAAGCTGAGCTTTTGAGGCATCTTAATCCTGCTGGGGATGGGACTTTATTGCCAGTCTAATATATTACTATGGCTGTATATAAAGTAATCCAAGACATTGAGGCAGAAGATAAACTCTTAGGGCCCTTAACCCTAAAAGGCTTTATTTATGCCTTGATTGCCGGCGTTTTAGTTTTTATCGAGGTTAGGCTGGCAATTGCCGGAAGCCTTGGGCCAGTCCGCTGGCCGATAATGTTTGTTTTGATTTTTCCTATAGGCTTATTTGGGGTGTTGGCCTCGCCACTGGGGCGCGAACAGCCAACGGAAGTTTGGCTGCTATCGCATTTAATATTTCTGATTAAGCCCAGAAAACGCATCTGGAACCAAGGTGGCCAGAACCAACTGGTCACAATAACCGCTCCCAAGAAAATAGAAAGGCAACTTACCAAAGGTTTCTCACAAGTAGAAGTTAAAAGCCGATTGCAAGCCTTAGCCAACACTCTAGACAGCCACGGCTGGGCGATAAAGAACGTTAATGTTAACTTGGACACCAATCCAACGTATTTTCAGAGAACCAGTAACGAATCCGACCGGTTGGTCGGGCCTTCCGGCATCGCCCAACCAGGAGCGGTCATAGATATTCACGCCAAAGATGACATTTTGGATGAAGTAAGCAACCCCCGGGCCCAGCATGTTGAGCAGCTCATGGAGCAGGCCGACGCCAACCGGCGAAAATCTATTATGGACACGGTCAACGCCGCTAGAAACAAGGCAGTGGCTGATGCTCCAGAAATCGGTGAGATTGGGGATGAGCAATTGCGTAGTAAACATCCGCACTTTAAAACAAAGCCATCATTGACTGAAGAAAGGCGCCAGCAAGCTCTAAAGACCACCATGACAGCCGCTCGGCAAGCTGATAAAATGGAGCTAGCCCAAAGCGGTAATGATTTAAGCGTGGCCTCGTTATCCCAGTTAGCTAATCGTCACGAGAGTCCGATTGACCAAGTTAGCCCCAACGAGGTGGTCATATCACTGCATTAAAAACGCCTAAACCGTGCCGCTAAGTGGTGGGGAAATATGAATATACAAATTAAAGTTTACAGCCTAGAAAACAGGTTACAGGTTACAGATTACAGGTTACAGTACCGCCCGCCAACCGTAGCTGCTACAACCTACAAACTACAGCCTACAGCCTCCGCGCTGGAGGTGCGTTTATGAATCCAAATCAGTCAGTCAGTCAGCCACCTGCGACACCTGTCGGGGCTCAGTCAGCATATCCACCTCCCGAGCCGCAGGTCATAGCTGCCCCTCCATCAGGCAACGCCAATCCAAACAGTACTCAGAACACCTTGCAAATTAGTGAGGTCAGAGATGGCGTCGTAATTATGAACGACGGCAGCTTTAGGGCGGTAATTATGTGTAAATCGATCAACTTCGATCTGATGAGCCCCCAGGAGCGCGAGGCTGTAGAGTTTGCGTACCAGGGGTTTTTGAACTCGCTTTATTTTCCGATACAGATATTCATAAGAAGCCAGAAGGTGGATATGCGCCCATACCTAGAAAAACTTGATAAAATCCGCAGCGAGCAGGAAAACATGTTGCTAGCTCTTTTAATGGAAGATTACGTTAACTTTTTGGCTGATATCTCCCAGCAGACAAATATCATGGATAAGAAGTTCTACATGGTCATCCAATATCCGGACCCTGACGAAGAAGACATAAAAAGCACCGTAAAACAAAGTAAAGGATTTTTTACTGGTGTCAGTAATCTATTTAGCGGCAGCAAAACACCACATGTAGTAATTAATGAAACCGTGCTGGAAAACGCCAAGACCGAACTGCGTAACCGCGTGCAGGCCGCCATGCAGGGTTTGATGCAGTGCGGAGTACAAAGCTTGCCGCTGGATACTGAGGAGTTAATTGAGCTTTATTACGATGCCTATAACCCCGACACGGCCACCCGCCAGAAACTTAAGGATTTTAGTGAGCTTAGCGCACCAGTTGTTACCAAGGGTGAGGGCAACGCGCCCCAACCCGGCCTAGACAGGGAAACGGCATGAGCAAGCTCACTAAGGTTACAGGTTACAGTGAACGGGTTACAGCCGCTGCAGCTCTACTGTCACCTGTCACCTGTCACCTGTCACCTGGCTTTACCGGAGGTGAAGCATGTTAGGATTTGGTAAAAAACAATCGGCGGTTGACCCCGTTGTCCAAGCACAACTACGCGAAAAGCAGGAAGTCAGCGCAGCGTTTGCCAAAGGAGTTACGGCATTGCGCGACTTTATCGCGCCTAGTTCACTGGAATTTAGTGGCAGTTATTTCCAGCTGGGTACTCGTTATGCGCGCGCATACTATGTTTACGGATACCCCCGTCAAGTTTATACCGGTTGGCTATCTAGTTTAGTAAATCTAGATGAAGTTTTAGACCTATCTATGGTTATCCGGCCAGTTAGGTCGGAAGTTGTGCTAAATAATTTGCGCAAAAAAGTCAGCCAGCTAGAAGCCGGTATCCAAATTGACACTGAAAAAGGCCATGTGCGCGACCCGGGCAAAGAGGCAGCCGTTGTGGATGCCGAAGAAATGCGCGACAAACTTCAGGTAGGCGAGGAAAAGTTCTTCCGTTTTGGGCTGTACTTTACTATTTATGGTGGCTCGCTTGAGGAGCTAGAATTTATCAGTCACAAGGTAGAATCGATGATGGGCCAGCAGTTGGTATATTCTAAACCGGCTAGTGCCCAGCAAGAGCAGGGTCTAAACAGCACGATGCCACAGTTTGTTGATAATTTGCAGATTTACCGCAATATGAATACGGGAGCCATCAGTACTAGTTTTCCGTTTACTTCTGCCGATTTGACCCAGGAAACTGGTATTTTGTATGGAATTAACATGCATAACTCCGGGCTGGTTATATTCGATAGGTTCAGCCTGGAAAATGGCAACAGTGTGGTCTTTGCCAAATCCGGCGCCGGCAAAAGTTTTACCGTTAAACTAGAAGCTTTGCGCAGCATGATGTTTGGTACAGACGTATTTATAGTTGACCCAGAAAATGAATATCAAAAAATGTGCGATGCCGTTGGCGGCGCTTATGTCCGTTTGAGTCTGAATAGCTCAACACGGATCAACCCATTTGATTTACCCCAGGTGGTGGATACAGAAGAGGCCGATAACGCTTTGCGCTCCAACCTTATCACCTTGCACGGTTTGCTTAGATTAATGATGGGCGGCGCCCAAGTTCAAATGCAGGGCAGTGGCGGCGTAACGATGCCAGCTCTAAGCCCAACCGAAGAAGCCGACTTAGACGCCGCGTTAATTGAAACCTACGCCAAAGCCGGCATCACAAACGACCCGTTGACCCATGGCTCAACACCGCCGACGATTAACGATTTGTATGATACTTTGCTGCACATGGGCGGAACCGGTCCACAGTTGGCTCAGCGACTGCGCAAATACACTACCGGCACGTTCGCCGGCATCTTCAGCCAGCAAAGTAACGTTAACGTTAACAACCCGATGGTGGTATTTAACATCCGCGACCTAGAGGATGAACTGCGTCCAGTAGCTATGTATATCGTGCTTAACTTCATTTGGAATAAGACTAAAGCCGATAAAAAACGACGTATTTTGGTAGTTGACGAGGCCTGGCAACTGATGAAATACGAAGACAGCGCCAACTTCTTGTTCAGTCTTGCCAAACGGGCCCGGAAATACAATCTTGGGGTCACCACAATCACACAGGATGTGGAAGATTTTATGGCTTCGCGGATGGGCCGGGCAATTGTGGCTAACGCCAGCATGCAGATTTTGCTAAAACAGTCTCCAACAGCCGTAGATGTACTAAGTGATGTATTTAAGCTGACCAGCGAAGAAAAGAAACGCCTAAGCCAGTTCCCAGTGGGGCAGGGCTTATTCTTCGCGGGCCAAAACCATGTGCATATCCAGGTCATCGCCAGCCCGACCGAGGGCGGACTGATTACCACTAACCCGACTCCTGTGCAACAACAATCAATGGCAGAGATAGACATAGACAACCAGCAGGCTTCCCCCGGTCCGCCGGTTGCTCCAGCGCCACAACCTAGCGGAGTATAAAGGACATGGCAGAACCCGCTCGGCAATTCGATGAAGACGAAAGACCGGGGAATGTTGATAGTGCTCCACCAGGCAGACCAGAACTAAAAAAGCTGGAGGGAGGTGGCGATACATCCCCGCCAACTGGAGATTTACACTCGGTTCCCGATAGCCCCGAAAGTTTAGGGGGAAAAGAGCAAGCCGCTGGCACGGCAAGAGGCGGAATTGCGCCACCAGCCCAAAATGAGTCCCTATATAAGACACCCAGTAAAGCACAAACTAGAAAGTGGCTATTTAACAAAAGGCGTACGGTTCTTGGCGGCGGTGCGGTTGGCACAATTGTGGCCATACTTCTATTCTTCGCTATCGGTTCCGGACCGCTTCAATTTATTCATATCGCCCAGCTTATGGAACAGTTCCACTTTTCCGCTAATGAAGATGCGGCCGACGGCAGATTCATGCAAACGGTTCGCTATCTTCGAGATCCAACTAAACCACAGAACGTTCGGCTTGGGGTTCTTGCCAATAGATATGCTAATAAAATAGAGGCTAAATTTAGCAACATCGGGGTTGAGTCTTTGTACACAGAACATTTTGGATTTGGAGATGGTTTTGCGGTAGACCCTGCAAAATTTGCGGAGTCGCAACTTGGTAACCTGCGAGACAAAAGTCCGCAAAACATTAAAAAAATTTTTAAAGAACAATTTGGCTATGATCTTGTAGAGGGATCAGGTAAGACAGCGGGGAAGTTGGTTTTAAGTTCCGCTGAGCTGGATCCCATCAAAAACCCTGTTAAATATAGGCGTTTAGTAAAAAGGTTTTCAATCGCTGCTGGCACCGCTGTTATACCGGCAGACATACAGGCAAGAGTAATGGGCAAGCGAGCCGGGGTAACATGGCATCCCATTAAAAAAATTGATAATAGAATACTGAGAAACGTAGAAACTTGGTGGACAGAACGCATTAAGGGGGTAGAGAAAGGTGCTGCCAGCCCTGAGCCTGCCCTCAATAGTTCAACAAAGGATGGTGATCCCCAAGAAAAACTAGATAGAGCTACTAACGTAAGAGATGAAGCCGGTTCTACTTCTGAAAAAGGCAAAGCCGTTGGTAATGAACCAAGTAAGTTACTAGCTTTCCAAGACCATATTGCCACCAAGTTGACAGGTGGTGCAGCAGCCGTAGCTGGAATTCTGTGCCTGGCAAAAAGTATTCCCGGCCACGCAGACGAAATCAAACATACCCAAGTAGTTTTACCACTTATGCGGATGGGAGTAGAGGCTATTGCTGTTGGCAACCAAGTAAAAAGCGGACAAGACGTAAATTTGCAACAGCTTGGTAAATACTCAAAATTACTCAACGGCACAACTCCGGGCAGGACTGACCAAAAACCGACCTCATGGTCATCGGCACGCAGTATACAAGCAGAATTAGGCCAACCCCAGACTGGTCCTGATGCCGATAAGACAGCTAAGGGCGCCGGTAACTCAAGCACACCGTTTGACTTTCTAAATGAGGATGGACTCGGTACAGCTTTGGACGGCGTATGCAGCAGCGTAGGGCAGGCGTTGAGCGCGGTCATAAGCTTTGCTGGCGGGCCAATTAGTACGCTGGTTGGGTTCGTAGTCGGCCAAGTAGCAATACCTCCCGTAGAGTCCGCATTGGCCCACTGGTTAGCCGGAGAAGCAATCGACCCCAATGTAGCCGGTGCAGACTACGGCAATTACATAAATTACGGTGCTCGCTTAGCAGCCAACGACCAAGCTATTTCAACCGGAGGCAGAGAGCTAAATGCTACAGAAGTGGCACAACTCAAAGCCGACGAAAATGCTGATTCTCAATATGAGTTTAAAAATCATAATATCGCATACAAATTATTGAATCCGTATGACAGCCGTAGCTATATATCCAAAGTGATAGATCAGCAAAATCCTGATGCTATGCAAAACGTTTCAAATCTGGCCTATTCATTCTTAAATATTAGTAAGTCCGTGGCCAAACTACCGCAAAAATTGTTCTTGGGTATTGCGCATGCCGCTCCAGCCCAGCCTTACGATTATGGCTTTAGCAAATACGGATTTAGTACTGGGGAGCTCAATAATCCCTTGGTAAAAAATCCTATTAATAACGCTTGCCATTTATTTGGCTGCATCAATGAAACTGATCATAGTAAAAATATTACGGGTTTTATGGTAGACGCGAATGGGCAACTATCAGATGCAGGGCAAAAATACGTTGATAGGGCAAAAAAATGCTTTAACATAATCATCGAACAAGATGATGAAGACAATTGGGGAGTATCAAGCAAGGATGATGTTCCCAGGTATAGTGATCTAGGCAGTGAGTGTAAGGATTCTGGAGACGATTGGCTGCGGGTTCGGTTCTTTATTTTCGATACTCAGAACATGGATGCCGACGCATGTTACGAGGGCGACGAGCAATCTTGTATAAACATCGGTATGCAAGAAGCACCTACCGCTAACCCAGCAGCCGGGGCCGCTATAGAGGTTGAAGCTCTTAAGACATTGAACGGCCAGGACCTCAGTGCTAACCAGTCTAAATGGATAAAATATATAGCTGAAAACGTGGTATCGCTGTTACCTGGTACTCCTGATAAAAAAGCTACCATGGCCGCACAAGGAACCTGGTGGTCACTAAGAGAAGGTGTTCTGGATCAAGACAACCCCTTTGGCTACTCTAACTGCGCCCAAACACCAACCGGACCATACAAGGGGAATGATCATATAGGCTTTACTGACCCTTGTAAAGAAAGCTTGAGTGTACCATGGCAAGTTGGCATCGCCGCTGTTCAAGTACCCAATGCCTCAGTTTCAAACGCAGATGTTGTTAACCGTGCTCTGGCGCTGCACCCCGGAATGACCGCAAAAGCAATCATAGCTCAGCTAAGTGTTTTGGCCGACCATCCCGAAGGTGATGCTGAGTACAATAAAGCAGTTAAGTCTGCAGGTTACCTACGAAGGTCGCTTTTAATGCGAGATCCGGCCACCGGCTTTTTCTTTTCAAACCCCGCAGTGGTTAGTGAATGCCTTGGAGCCAGTCAAAAGCCTTGGTGTGTGGGGAATAGTTTTAGTTCCAGCCCCCAGGTAATTTCTAAAATCGTTTCAGAACTTTACGATTACTACAGAAAGGCACTTAACACCACGCCTGCCGGCGGAGCAGCCGGAGCCACAATTGACACAGCGCACCTTTACGATAGTTCGGTAAATATCGCCTGCGCCAACCATACTAAAGATTTAGGCATAGAGGATGGCTACAGCGGTGGCAATGTGGTAAAAATCAGGGTTTGCGCCCTACCTAACTTGCCCAGTACTGACGATGAAAGCAATGATGGATATGGGGTTAGCGGAGCAAATGGCGGTGCCGTTGTTAATTCAAGAGTTTCGGGGGCTGTTTACGCCATGGTAGAAGCTGCTAAAAAAGACGGTGTAACCTTAACCGCCATCAGTTCATTCCGCAGCATGGCTCATCAGCAATACTTGTGTGACCACAATACTAATTGTAGTAGCGGCACATATGATCGAGTCGCCCGACCTGGGACTTCTAACCACCAAGCAGGGCTGGCAATAGACTTTGGCGGGCTTCCTTCCAGCGCCGGCCCTGTATCTGGAAATGCATTCTGGGAATGGTTAAGTAAAAATGCCGATAGCTTTGGGTATAAAAACTATCCGGCTGAAGCGTGGCATTGGTCGCCAACAGGTAACTAGTAATGATGTACATGAAACTAAAATATAGATTAACTTTACGAAAAATCGGCTGGGTATCAATGCTGTGTATTTTTCTACTATCGCAAGCCAGTTCAGTCGTTTTTGCGCTTTCTGATAATCAAAAGAAGGATGTTGACTCTAATATTCACTTCTTTAATACAGATGATAGCTGCTCAGCCGCACCAACCGCCACAACTGATACTGCTACGACCGCAACAGGCAAAGTCTACCAAATTGGCGATTCACTTACTGTTGGCATGCGTGATTCAGGCAATCTTCAACCTAAACTTACAGCAGCCGGTAACAGCGTTACTCAGATTGAAGGAACGGTTGGTATAGGTATCGGCGCCTCGGAAGCAAAAATTCAAGCCGATAAAACCAACGTCCAGGCTGCCGATAAAATTGTGGTAGAGCTGGGCACTAACGATCTTGGTGCCTCGCAAAGTAGTGATGAGGCCGCAATAAAATCAATGATCCGGGAGATAAAAAAGGCTAACTCAACGGCGCAAATTTACTGGATGAATACTTATTCTACAATAAAGAATATGTCCAAAATCAATGCCGCCATTAACAGCCAGGCAAGTGCTCTTGGATACAAGCTTATTAATTGGAGCAACGAGGTAACGAGCCACCCTGGAAAATACACTTTTGACGCTTCCTTAGGCGTCCACCCATCCGGTGATGGCTATCCAAAGCTAAGTGACTTTGTTGTCCAGTCTTTAGGATCATCCCCCACGACTACAAGCGTTGGCGCTGCGACAGGAAGCACTACAGTTAACATTAGCAGCATAGTGAGTAAGTACGGCCTTCAATCCGCAGTAATCCAGGAATTAGGCGGAGGTACGATTGCTGATTCTCATGCCGACGAGCCGCCCTCAACTCCAGCCTCTACTATGAAGTTAATAATTGCCGACGTACTGCTTAGGAGCGAGTTAGACCTGAGCAGCTCTGTTGCCGTTGGCAGGGACGTTTATTATAGCGGCGGCAACGATCTGGGAACGCGCAACACTACCTTACAAAATGCGCTACAACAAATGCTAAGCCGCTCCAGCAATGTTGGTGCGAACGTAATAATGAAAGCACTCGGTGGCGTGAACGCTTTTACCACAAAGGCCCAATCCTATGGATATACGCATACGACCGTGAAAGGCTACTATGATCCAGCTAACGACGGTAAGAACGACAGCACGATATCAGACCAAGCTACGGCCATGAACCATATATTTTCCACCCGTGGCGCTGGATACACTATCGCTCAAAACGCGCTGCAAGCAGCCGCCCAAAGTGATAATCACTACGGTGTAACTGATGATGCCAATAAATGGGCCGGCACCAGTACGGTTGCTGGCAATGTGGGTAAATTTAAGGTTGGCGGGAAAGATTATATTATAGGTTTGTATATCAATAAATCATCTAGCGACCCGGATGCTATTAAAGCCATAAAAAATGGTAGCGCCGACCTGGCTGCCGCTATAGGCAGCTCCCCCTCCGCTTCAGGAACACCAACCGCCGGCCAATCCTGCTGCAGTGAAAGTGATACTGACGTCAGTGATGCAGCGTTAGTAGGCAATAGCAATGCCGAAAAGGTTTGGAACTTCTTTATAGATCCAGCCAAAGGCTTATCAAAGGTACAGGTTGCCGGCATAATGGGTAACCTGCAGGTTGAGTCAGGTTTTGACCCCACAATAGTCTACGGCGGCAGCCACAACCCCGATCCTAGTGACGTTAGCGTAGCTTGGGGGCTTGGACAGTGGCTGCCAGGCTCAAAGGTACTGGGAATACAGCGGGATGCTCATGTTTCTGGCAATATAGCCAAATTGTCAACCCAGCTTAACATTATGTGGTGGGAAATTAACAATCGATCCCCTACCGCTACACAACATATGATTGACGGATTAAAACTGATTACTGATTATACAGAGGCAGTACAGTACTGGCAGAGATTTTATGAAGGATCGAGCGGGCAGGGTGATAGTGCGCGTATAAACGCCGCTCATGACTGGATTAACCATACCGGATCTGCCGGTACAACCCCAGCACCTAGTGCTGATACGACAGGCACTTCCAGCGGCTGCGGCAGTTCGGACACAAGTAACCAAAGTATCGCCCAGGAGGCACTCAAACTAGCTTGGCCAGATAGCTCGCATGGTGTCACACCAACTGATGCCTACCAACAGGCTTACGATCAATTCAATCCCCACGGTGCTGGAGTAGCCGATTGTGGAAGCTTTGTAGCAACCGTTATGCATGCCTCTGGCGCAGACCCGGACTACCCAGCCAGTAGTACATCCGCTCAAGAAACATACGTTCGGGGGCACCCCGAAAAATACGATGTAATTGATAAAGTTAACGAAATTACTGATTTGCACCCTGGAGATATCTTAATTGTTAACAAAGGCAGTGGGGCCGATGGCTTAGGGCACACTTACATTTTCGTAGGCAACCAACCTCCTCATAACTATGATGAAGCCAGCGCATCACAAAATTCTAGAGCAGCGAGCCTCGGCAAGGCTGTGCTAAATGACACACGCGGAGACTATATAAGAGTAAGGTTAAAATAAGATTATGTTAAGAAAACTATTATTCCTATGCTGCCTGCCATTATTGTTCCTAGTTGGGTATGCCGCTGTCCGGCATGCTCCGCCGCGTAATAGCGTCATTACGGTTGAGGTAGCCCCCAAGAGCGCAAAGATTACCATAGATGGCAAAAAAGCTGGCGTCGGGAATAATAAAGTATTTGCCGGTAAGCACACAGTTAAAATTTCAAAAGAAGGATTTAGCCAGCAAGCGCAAACTATCACCACACAAGCTGAACAGACTGTTTACTTAGGTACCGCATTATCATCAAATTCACCTAAAACCCAAAATTGGTACAAAGAAAACCCAGACGACCAAAAACTCTCTGAAGGTATAAGCAGCCATCAGTCAGATTACGACAGCCAAACAGCCGTTCAAAGCAACACCCTGCTACAACAACTACCCATAAGTATTGGTGGGGCTTTTGGCACTACGACGATAGGCTCGGGAATTCCAGTGCAAGGTTCAAACCAGCCGGCAATTTATATTTCAGCACCTACGGCAACTGACCGCCAAAGTGCGTTAGCCTGGATGCGTAATAACGGCTACAACCCGGCTACCATGGATATTGTTTTTAACGGAAGTGTTACCAGCTTCGAAGCACAGGATGGTGAATAAAGATGCGACGGCTATCCTTACCAATAATTATCCTACTCTTTATATTCTTATGTAGCGGCATTGCCCTAGGACTTTATAAAAATCATCAAGACTCATCTGTCCTGGTGCTTATGCAGGTACCTCAAGGGATAGAAGTATCAATATATAAGGATTTAGGCGGTGATGGTGCGTATAACTATAATCAAAACCGGCCACTCCTAGTTACTGTTTCTTCCAGCCAAAAGGTTAAGCTAAAAACAGGGATATATGATGTTGTAGTAAGTGACCCTAGCAATCTGTACAGCAACCCCGTCACAAAAGAAATCATAAGCTATAACACCAAAACGGTTACAGTACATCCAAGCTACAACGATCAAAAACTAGAGTCATTATTACCAAGCGTTAGGCCATCTATACTCGAGAGTCTTTATAAGGCATACCCGCATATTCCACAGAATTATACCGTAATAAATGACCACCTATACGTACTTGGCGACTGGTATGGCTCGGTGCTAAAACCAAAAAATCCCTCGCTGGATACCTTACGAATTATAATGCACAAAGAAGGAAGCGCCTGGAAGTTGGCTATTAAGCAACCTACAATATCAATCGGTGAGCCCTCAAATCCTACTATACCTCCGGACGTTATTGAGAAAGTCGATCAACTTTAGTTTGATTTATCACAATGTAATGACGTTGGTGGTTTCCGTAAAGTAACCTATAACGGCGTCAGCGTCGGTTGTGGTGATAATAGTTTGATGGTCTTTTAAGTACTATACCAAAGCTCGGCGGCGGTTGTGGTAATAACTGTCCGATAGCTTTCAAAATCTCTCCAAAAACCCAACCCCTATTGCATTAAGCGTCCGATCGGTTACAATTTGCAATAAGACCCCGACATTGAGTCGGTAAAGGAGAGACTAGTGAACCACAGACGTCGCAAAAAGCAATCAGCTTTAGTATTCATCCTAAAAGGCCTGATGCCATATTCACGTGAGAACTTAATGCTATCCTTTAGTCCAAA
>PFEG01000032.1:0-5581 GCA_002793885.1 Candidatus Saccharibacteria bacterium CG10_big_fil_rev_8_21_14_0_10_47_8 | reverse complement strand
GCATTAAAGAAGTGCGGCCATTTACGGCCAAGCGGCTCGGCAAAAACGCTCGACTGATGGTTATTTTCGACATCCCTGAACTACAAGCCGGTAAGCGCCGTCAGCTTCGTGACATATTGAAACTCTGGGGTTTTAAACAAATCCAAAAAAGTGTCTGGACGACGGACCGCGACCATCGAACCCTTTTAATTGAGCTAATTGCCGACCTTAATCTTGGAGGTTGTGTAGAAGTATATGAAGGCTCTAGACTCTTCCCTGGGTAGCAGAAGTAGCTTTGCATTTGGTGTCCGATCGGACATCTTCTGCAATACCTGTTCATCTCTTATTTCTAAAGTTGAACTACAGTGGAATCAGCTGGTGTTGATCTGAAAAGTATTCAATGGCAGCGTCGGCGTCAGTGGTTGTGATGATAGATTGGTAGCCTTTTAGATAGTCTACCAATGCCCGGCGGCGGGCTCCGTCCAGCTCGGAAAAGACATCATCGAGCAGAAAAATCGGTTTTTGGCCGCGGGCTTTTTCTAATAGGTCCAGCTCGTATATTTTTAGGGCCAGTAGCAAACTGCGGGTTTCGCCGCGTGACGCCGATATCGCGATTGGCCGCTTGTTTAAGTGAAATAAAATATCTTCGCGGTGCGGGCCGTACGCCGTAAACCCCCGTCCAAAATCTGTACCAGCGTTCGATTCAAGTTTGGAAAGTAACTTGCTGGAGTAGTTGTCCAGCGGAAAAGGCGTTTCATAATTAATAGTTGCTACTGACTTTTGGTTGGCGATATCGCTATAGGTCTTACTTAACTTTTTATTAATTTTTTCAATCAAGCCAACTCTAGATTGGACGATTTTACCGCCCAATTCGGATATTCTGATATCCCAGGCGAATAACTGGCTCTGAGCGCGGTCAGGATTTTGCTTTAACAGAGCGTTGCGCTGGGCAAGAGCCCGGAGATAGTTAGCCGACAAGCTTTTAAAACCCGTTTCGCTACGCATCAGCAAATCATCGATATACTCGCGCCGTTGCCGCGGCCCCCTCGTAATTAACTGCAGGTGGTTGGGCTCAAAAAAAACCACTGGCACAGTTTTCTCCAGGCTAAGCCGCTTAAACGGCTTATCGCCTATTAAAAAACTCTTAGTGGTTACACCACTTTCCAGGGCCGGGCCTTGGAAAACAAGTTTGACGGTGCGTGGGCCCTTTTCAAAATATCCATCCAGCCGGGCCCAGGGTTTATCAAATTTAATTAACTCAACATCCTTGGCTTTATACGAACTGCCACGGGCCAGCACAAGTACCGCTTCCAGCAAGTTGGTTTTACCCGAGGCGTTTGGCCCTACCACGATGTTTACACCCGGCTCAAACTCAAAACTGTCATCCGTGTAAGACCTAAAGTTCTGGAGCCTAATGTTAGAAATCATATTAATAGCCTATAGCTTTGAGTTTGAAGTAGAAATAGGGAAGTATGAATTGAGAATTGTGAATAATTAGCTTCTATGGGCCCGAAGTAGCGCAAGTAGACTTCGACGAGTATCAGTTAGTAGAAGTTTTGAGTGATCCAACTCTGTTGCTGAGATATAGTCAAAATCACTTGAAAGTATCAGCTGATTTAAAAGTTCCGATAACGAAGCCGACGCCATCACATAAAAATGTTCTTTATCCTTTGTTTTGTATCTCGCAAACCCTTCGGCAATATTTGAAGATATCGAAATGGCTGCCCGGCGCATCTGCGGTACCAACCCATAGCGTTCTTCAACTGGGAATTTTTTGGTTAACTTATAAATATAAACCGCTAGTTTACGTGATTTCTGCCAGACTTCTAGGTTCTCAAATGTTATGCTTGGCTTTACTGCGGTCTGATTCTTCATTCACAATTCTCAATTCTTAATGCAGGCGGAGCTTTAGCTGCGCAGGGGCATTATGAGATGTATATAGCCTGTGTCGCTGCTGCTTCTCAAAATACAGGGCTCAAGCTTACCATTGAAGCAAAACTCTATGTCCTCGCCTAAAAAGGCGTTCAGCGCTTCTATTAAGTAACGTGAGTTAAGCGTAACTTCACCATCGCCGCTAACTTCGGCGGTAGCTTTAGCGGTGTTTTCGCCAAGCTGCGATGCGACAGCATTGATACTGACTTGCTTCTCGGCCTTATCCACTTTGATAGTTATACTGCCAGCACTCTCGCGGGCAAACAAACTGGAAACTTTGGCGATATTTATAAAATCGGCGCGTTTTAACCTGGTAACCGTCGCAAACTTGGTAGGAATAAGCTTGCGGTAATCCGGATAGTTACCCTCAATTAGCCTGGCCACCAACATTACATCACCGACCTTAAACGAGACCTGCTGCTCGTCGTGAGTAATTACGACTTCCTTATCCGTATCGCTGACAATCCTAAGCACGTCAGAAATGGCGCTGGCTGGAACCAAAAAATTTACCGGCTCTTTGTGTTTAGCCAGCTTATTTTCGGCTAGCCGGTAACTATCAGTGGCCACCGCCACAACTTCGTTACCCCGTGAGTGAAAATACACCCCGGTGAGCACCGGGCGGGTATCGTCACCGCTGGCAGCTAGTACTACTTGCCCCAGAGCCTTCTTAAAGTCTTTTGCCGGAAGTTTCCACACCGAACCTCCGCTAATTGCCGGCATAACAGGGAAGTCATCGGCGACTATGCCGTTGATAGAAGACTGATATTTGTCGGTGGTTATGTTGAGCTTGTGGTCAGTAAGCTCAAGATTTAAAACACTGTCGGGCAAACTGCTGACAAAATCCTGCATCAACCGGGCGGGTACAGTTATGGCGCCATTTTTCTCGATTTTGGATCCGATGTAGTGCGTGATAGCGATATCTAAATTAGTAGCCGAGATACTTAAGCGATTATCAACCGTGCGTAGCAGGACGTTGGATAGAATCGGCAATGTGTTGCGAGTATTGGCAACTCTAGCTACAGTGCCTAGAGCTTTGGATAAGTTTTCCTGAGTGACTTGAAGTTTCATTCCGTTAAACCTCACTTAACTTTCTATTATTAGTTGACGATTGAAAATCGGCGCAGGCTTCAGCCGTTATATGACTTGTGTTGGTATTTTGAGGTCTAACGGAATTCATAATATAATCCTTTATATAGTTTATTAGTATTAGTAGGTGTGGTGGAAAGTGTGTACAAAATTGGGAGCAACAGGTTAAAAATAGGACTAAACGGCTGTTTATACGCGCCTAAAAAGTGTTCAACAGCAGAGTATAAACGGTGCACAAAAAAAACTTGAGCGGTTAAGTATTTACCAGTGCCTGTGTATTGTGTGGACAATACACGAACTTGTACAAGACTTGTAGACCACTGATCGACAGTTTGTACACACGGCTTAAGCATACCTAGTAGTAGACTTTCGAGTCGATTCGCCAAGCGAGTCCAGCACCGAAGGTGAATTCTCGGAAGCTCACTACTAGGCATAGAGACGCTCCTTGAGTTCGCTGACATTTTGTTTAACAAGCCCTTCGTAGCTTAGTTCTTTTTCGATCTTATCGATCGAGTGGATGGCGGTGGTGTGGTCTTTGCGACCAAGCTCATGGGCGATTTTGGGGAAACTTAAATGTAGCTCGCTTCTTAGCATATACATGGCAATTTGGCGTGGTACCACGATATCCTTATCGCGCTTAGGGCCCAAAATCTCCTCCATAGAAACGTGGAAATGCTTGGCGGTACGCTCAACAATGTGGCGGGCGCTAATATGCTTGGGCCGGGCTTTGCCGCTTTCGAACATCAAAGATACGGTTTGTAGGTTGGGTTCCACACCCCGCATGTCGCAGTACGCCAGCACCTGGTTTAGGGCGCCTTCCAGTTCGCGGACATTGCTTTGGACGCGGGTCGCTAAAAACTCGGCTACCGCCTGCGGCAGGTTGATATCCTGCGATCCGGCCTTGATGTGCAAAATAGCGCAGCGAGTTTCAAAGTCGGGGTTTTGCATGTCGATTGTCATACCCATCGCAAAACGGCTGCGTAAACGGTCGGCCAGTGTCGGGATGTCTTTGGGCGGTTTGTCGCTACTCATTATTAATTGCTTGTTGGCTTGGTGTAGGGCGTTAAAAGTATGGAAGAATTCTTCCTGAATTTTTTCCTTGCCGGCCAAAAACTGGACATCGTCTACAATCAACACATCGGCACTGCGGTAAAAGCCCGCGAAATCGCTGGTATTTTTTTTGAAGCGCATAGCATCCACAAACTCCTGCACAAACTGCTCGGTAGAGGCATAGACTATACGTGTTGACGGCTTAGCGGCCAAGATGGCATTGCCTACTGCTTGGATAAGATGGGTTTTGCCGATGCCCACGCCGCCATAGAGAAACAACGGGTTATACTTTTTACCAGGTTTTTTGGCGATAGCTTGACAGGCGGCATAAGCTAGCTCGTTGCTGCCGCCCACCACAAAGTTCTCAAAGGTATAGCGCTCGTTTAAGCCCTGCCGGTAAGAGTGAGTAACGTTGGCAATCGAGGATTTTGGAGTTTTGCTGGCTTCTCTAAAGCCGCCCGGATTCTTAAGGACATCTTCGTCACGCCGTGGGGCCGGAGCCATGCCGGTATGGATTTTGTATTCTATCCGCTCTGGCAACAGGCCGTTTTTAGCCAACACTTTTAGAACCAGATCATTGAATTTACGCTCCAGCTGATTTTTAACAAAGATATTGGGCACACCAATTACCACTACTCCGTCTTTTTCACGGATAAGCTGGGTATTTTTGAACCAAGTCACAAAATTACCGCGTGAAACGCTAAGTTCGACTTCGCCTAAGACTGCTTGCCATAGCGTGCTTTCCTGCATTTGCTTAAACTTATACCCCTTAATTATTTTTTGCTACCCGTCACCTGTGAGTTGGTATTTACTATAGACAAATTGTTCGAGCTTTTCCACAGGCATCGCAAAAATCACCACACCCAGAACCAATTAAAGTGCTTGAGGTGAAAAGTTGTACACAGTCTGCGCATCTATCTGTTAATCTGTGGAAAAAACTTTGTAATAAGTGGATAACAGGTAAGTATTTGTGGGTTAGTATTGTGAATTCTACGTACCAGACCCTGTGGGGCTGGGAGGTCGGACCTCTTACCGCTTTATGTTAAAGTGTAAGTATGCCTAAACGAACATTCCAGCCCAAGAAAAAGCATCGCAGCCGCGAACACGGCTTTTTGAAGCGCATGAGTGATAAAAACGGACGCAATATTTTGGCTCGGCGTCGAGCCAAAGCCCGAACCCGCCTAACGCATTAGCTAACAGCCCATAGCCGAAAGCTTTTAGCTTTTAGCTTTTAGCTTTAAGCTAGATATATGATTTCCAGCAAACATAGGTTCCATGGCCGAGGCAGCCTGCGTTATGTTTATCGCAGCGGCGCTACTACACGCGGTCCGCTGTTTGCTGTTAAAAGTATCGTAAATGAAAAGCGTGACACTTATCGGCTAGCGGTGGTTATCAGCCGCAAAGTCCACAAATCGGCCGTGGCTCGCAACCGGATGCGTCGGCGCCTTTACGCTGCTGTCAGAAATATAGACGGTGGCATTGTTAAGCCCTACGATATTGTCATCACGGTTTTTCAGCCGACACTCCTAGACGA
>PFEG01000029.1 GCA_002793885.1 Candidatus Saccharibacteria bacterium CG10_big_fil_rev_8_21_14_0_10_47_8 | reverse complement strand
TTACTCATGGAACAGCTCCTCTTGAATTAGTTGGTTTTTACAAACCTAATTCTACGGGTTGTTCCATTTTAGTTTAATGAGCCATGCTAACTTAGATCTTTATCATCCAAGACTATTGTGCTACCGGCTTGGGCTTGATTACTAAGCAGGCGAGTGGCTATGGTATCTTCAACCATTTTTTGGATTACCCGGCGCATTGGGCGGGCTCCGAACTGCGGGTCGTAACCAGCCTTAACAACAGCATCCAAAGCCGCCTGCGTAAGCTCAACTTTAACGTTTTGATTGCTTAGGGTTTTATTAACTTCAGCCAACATCAATCCGGCAACTTGGGCCAGCTCGGCTTGACTGAGCGGCCTGAATAATACAATCTCGTCAAAACGGTTGATGAGTTCGGGTTTAAATTGGCCTTGGCTTATTAACTTATTAATCAAAGGCCTCTCGAAAGTCTCCAGACCATCGCCGGCAGCTATGCGCTCCGTGATTTCGGCCGAGCCGGCATTTGAAGTAGTTATAATGATGGCGTTTTTAAACGAAGCCGGTTTGCCGGTTTGATCTGTCAGCTGACCCTCATCCAGCATTTGAAGTAATAGATTTAGAACGTTGGGGTGGGCTTTCTCTATTTCATCAAGCAGAACAACCGAAAAGGGTTGCTCGCGAATTGCCAGCATCAAGCTCTTATCGTTGGCTCCGCCGCCATCCAGCAATCGCCCAACATCTTCCGCGCTCTGGTACTCGGTCATATCCAAACGAATCATCTGCCGCTCGTTACCAAAATAGGTAGCCGCTAACGAGCGTGCTAGTTCTGTTTTGCCCACGCCGGTTGGTCCCAAGAATAAGAAACTGCCGACTGGCCGGTTGGGGCTGGCCACGCCGGCCCGGCCGCGCCGCAAAGCGGCCGCGATTACTTTAACCGCGCGGTCCTGGTTGATCATACGAGCATGAATACTAGCCTCTAGATGCAAAAGGGCATCGGCTTCCGGCGCCTGGGCTTTGGAAACTTTCACGCCGTGAGTTTTCTCAATTGCCGTTTGCACAGATACGGCTGTCATCACGTTATTTTCAGTGTACGGTATAGCCTGCTCCAAGACATTAATGGCTTTGCCCGGGTAAGCTTGGTCTTGCATGTACTGGCCGCTTAAGCGGTAGGCTTCTGAAAGCGCCTCATAGCTAACTAACAACTTGTCTTTGGCCTCAAACGTGAGAGCTGTGTCTTCCAAAATTTTCATAGTTAGCGGTCTATCCGGTTCGGTCACATTAATTACAGCCAGGGTGGTTGCCAGTGACTCGTTACTGGCCTTGAGCTGCTGGAAGTCACCTGGGGTAAAAGCCGCGATTACTTTAACATTGTGATTTTGTAAAACCGGTAGAAGTATTTGGCTAATATCAATCGCGCCAGTGCCGCTGCCAAAAAATAGCCGGGCTTCATCTAAAAAGATTATGACATTGCCGGCATGCATTGCCTCGCCAAATAATGTCAGCATTATTTTTTCCAGTTCGTTGCCGGCCGAAGATAAAATCAGCGAAGCGTTGAGACTTAACATTTGGTAATAGCGCAAACTTTCGTCGCGCCCTTCTAGCAAGCGCTGAGCCAAACCGTAGGCCAATCCGGTTTTACCAGTACCGACTTCACCAACTAAAGCCACGCTGCCGGAACCTTGGCTTAAATTATGAACCACGCTATTTAGGACATCGCCATGGGCAAGCGTGTGAAAATGCCCCCCGCCGGCTTCAATCATCCGGCTAACGTTTTGGCCAAACCTATCAAGCGTCGGCGTAAAACCGCTGGCCCAATCCCGTCCAATGCCACCAAAGTAAGGCTTTGGTTGGTTAATGAATTGGTTCAAACGGATAAACCAGCCATAGGTTTCTACTACGTCTTCCTGTTTAAGGTTGCGGCTAGCCAGGTACTGTTTGGTTGGTTCGCTGCCAGCTATCAAACAAGCTGACAGAACTGCTCCATCCAGTTCGGGGGACCCGGTTTTAACCATCAAGTCTTGGCAAGCCTGCCAGATTGGTGGCATCTCAGCTTCAGTTTCGCTAAGCAGTTGGCCGATTTGCTGTGGGTCAATTAGTAAATGGTTGGTTAAAAACCTGGCAGCCCAGGTCTTTTGGGCAATTTCCCAAGCTCGTTTTGGTGATACATGATTATTCTTGCCAAAACTTCCGAGCAGACCGGGTTCTAAAATATCGTCTAAAGAACGGGCCGGAATCCGGGCCGGAAAATGGCTTAAGTCGCGTTTATACCACAGTGCAGTCATTAAGTTCGCAAGGGCTAGGGCTAAGACAGCATAACCAATATGTCGAGTTCCGTCCTGAATAAGTAGGCCCAGCCCACCAGCCCCAAAAAGTCCCATTGAGGATATCAATACCATCCACACACTGCCATGAATGCGGTTGGCTAATCTGGCTTTTTTAGCCCGCAAACTACCTAAGTTAAGCTCCCCACTCATCCGCTAATACTCCGTGCCAAAAGATAAACTATAACCACTGGCACCAGTGGCCAAACTATGGCCAAAGCCAAGCCGGCCAGGCCCGCGAGGATCATCACCAAAAAGGCAGCCAAAAGAGTAAACAGCCTTACGAAAAAACCAATGGTTCTTGATACTAAGTTGTCAATAACTCCCTTAAACTTTTCATCCAGGGAACGGCCAGGCAGACTGACAATTCTCTTCCAAGGCGAAAACAGGGTATGCAGAAGCACATCAGCCGAAAAGCTGCGCTGCACTTTTTTTACCCAACCCAGCGATTCACGCCAAGCAAAAATCCAACCTGGCCCATACCACCACGCGAAAAACTCAAAAAGCATAACCTAATTGTACCTTAAAACCCCAGTTAACAAACTAGCCAAGTTTAATCACGCGCTCAAGATGTTCTTGGAGGTACACCGGATTTGGCGGTTCGCCGGTGAGTTTTTCCAAAAGCTCGGCAGGCCGGTACCGCCGACCCTGTGTGTGGATGTTTTGCCTCAGCCAACCAAGCAGTTTGGCAAAGTCACCGTCAGAAAAACCCTTTGCCAAATCAGGTATTTTTTGCGTCGCGGTGCTATAAAGCTGAGCGGCATACAGGTTGCCCAAGCTATAAGTTGGAAAGTATCCAAAGGCCCCATGCGACCAATGCACATCCTGCAAAACGCCCTGCGCGTCATCAGGTACATCCAGGCCCAGGTAATCTTTCATTTTTTGGCTCCAAACAGCTGGTAATTCAGACACTTTTAGTTTGCCCTCTACCAGTTGTTTCTCTATTTCGTATCGCAGGATTATGTGTAAATTATAGGTCACTTCGTCGGACTCCACACGGATCAGGTTTGGCCTTACACGGTTAAGCCAGAGGTGAAGTTCCTGGCTTGTGAAGCTAAGTTTTTGATCTGGAAAGTATTTTTTAAGCAACGGGTATAAATATTCCGAAAATTCTTGGCTACGGCCTACAAAATTCTCCCACATCCGAGATTGTGATTCGTGCACCCCCAGCGATATGGCCTGGCCCAGCGGCGTGCCAAAATGCTTAGCCGGCAGACCTTGCTCATAAAGAGCATGGCCAATCTCGTGGATGGTTGAGCCTAAGCTCACCCAAAAATCATTTTCGTCGTAACGGGTAGTAATTCGCACGTCGGTCTGGTGAAAGCTTGTCGTAAAAGGATGGGGGCTGGCATCTATCCGCCCGGTATTAAAATCATAGCCAAGGGCCTCCGATACCTCATGGCACAGCTTTGTTTGGGCACCCAGCTCATAAAAAGCTTCGGGCAGGGTTTGCTGGTTTCTATCTTTGGCTTGCCCGATTAGCGCTGACAGATTTTTAGCAAGCGGAACGAACAGCTTGTCTAGCTGGGCGCTGGTCATGCCCGGCTCAAACTCGTCAAGCAGTGCGTCATAGGGCGAAACTTTAAAGCCTATAAGCTCGGCTTCTTGGCGTTTCATGTCCACCATCCGCCTTAAAACCGGCTCGTAGATTTTGAAGTTTTTTTGTTTTCGAGCCTCAGCCCAAACTCCAAAGGCCTCGGACGTCAACCTAGTCAAATTTTCAATGAACTTAACCGGCAATTTTTGAGCTCTTACTAGGTCTCGCCAAGTTTCTTCGACGTTTACCCGATCGTTAGCATTTAGGGACTTACTTTCTGAGCTTAACTTTTCAACCAGTTTAATAAACTCAGCGGACGTAAACCTTCTATGGACTTCAGCGGAAAGCAAAGCATTCACTTCGCCCCTGAAGGCGTGAGCTTTGGGTGGTAAGTTTACTTCCTCGTCCCAGCTCAAAAGAGCCAACGCCGAACCATATTTAGCAATGGTCTGTAGCTCGTCACGTAGCCTCTGCGAATCAGTCATTGTTTTAAATAATAACAAAATCAACCTGGAACCCGCACCTAAGCGGGCTATATTACAACACTGTAACCAAACCATGCCCGCTGCGTTTATCAGATATGCCAGATCAGAATAATTTGTCCTAGGGATTTTATCCGTATAGTTTATAATTCAAAGAGGTAAAGGTTATTTATAGTGACAGAACGTGGGCGTAACCAGACAGGTTTTACATTAGTCGAGCTAGCCATAAGCATCGTTATTCTTGGCATATTGTCGACCAGTATTTTTGGGCTTTATACATCTTTGGTTAACAGCGCGGTATTAATTAAACGCCGGGCGGTCGGGTTGACTTTAGCAACTAACCAGATGGAATATTTAAAGTCTCTATCTTATGACAAGTTAGCGGTCGCCGGCGGCAGTATATATAGCAGCAACCCCCTACCTGCCACAACAACCCAAAAAATTAATGGAGTTACTTATACTATAACGACAAGCATTAATTATGTAGACGATGCTTTTGACGGTTGCGGCTCTTACCCCTCACTGGCGCTAAAACAACTTTACTGTCGAAATTATCCCCCACCATCTGGGGCGCCAGCTACAGACCAAAACCCGGCAGATTACAAGATTGTCCATGTTTCTACAGCCATTGCCGGCAACCCCCGTCTCGCCGAAGTCGATACCCAAATATCGGCGCGAGTGGCCGAAACGGCCAGCAACACTGGAGCGCTTTTTACAAAAGTCATCGACAACAACGGCAATCCTGTCTCTGGGGCAACAATCAGCCTAGCAAATAATAGCTTGGTTCCAACGGTTGGCTTGTCAGATAGTACCGACAGTAATGGTGTGGCTGTTTTTTATGGTTTACCTCCGGATACAACTGGGTACCACTACATAATTTCAGCGTCCAAGTCGGGCTACTCCAGCCTCACAACCATCGGTCCCAACGGTAGTCTTCAGCCTACATATCCCAGCCAAAATATTCTTATCCAACAATCTTCATTTGTCACCCTTACGATTAAACAACAAGGTGTTAGCAGTTTAGTAATCGAAACGACTGACGTTAACGGCAATCCGATTCCAAACGCTAAGATATATGTGAAAGGTGGATACAAAAAATACACCTTAACTACGGACACATCCTATTATTATGATACGCTTAGCCCTTCCGATATCCGGCCAGTTAGCGACAGCGATGGTCTGGCGGCTTTATCTAACCTGGTACCAGGCAGCTATATATTTTGTGGCGACCTAGGCGCGACCAGCTGTTCGGTGGGTGGCACAACCTACTACTTAGCAGCTGCCGTACCGTATTCTGGCAACAATCCTTTTAACCCCGTTACAGTACCCACCTACGATCCGGCTTCGCCGCCTAGCACGACATTCGCCTACGGTGGTAGTGATTATTTACAGAAAGTACGATTGATGTTGAGCACAAGTTCAAGTTATCCGCGAATCGTCAGCCTATCGCCAGATGATGTCAGTTTATCCGGAGGAGCGATTTCAGCGCTTGATTTTCAAATAACGGGCGCAAACCTGCCTTGCAGCGGTAGCGCCGGCAGTTGCTCAACGACAGTTAAATTTTTACAAGGAACCTCAACCTTTACCGCCTCGTGCACTGGAACAGCAAGCGGAATCCAGCTTGATTGCACGGTTGACTTAACTGGCGCATCCGCTGGCAGTACTCAGATGATTATCGCAGCTAACGGTTTCACGCTTACCTTGCCCGCAAGTCCTTTGCTAGGAGGTCTTGATGTCACACCGTAAGTTTTACAATAAGGGATTCACGTTAATAGAGCTGCTAATAACTATTGTTGTGATTGGTGTAGTCAGTACTACCACGTATACATTGTTCGTATCCTCGATTAATCAATTTTTTGGTTTGCAACAAGATAGTATGCGCTTTGGAGATTTAGCTTTGCAGTCACAAAGAATTGCTTCCATTTTAAGAGGCTTAACCGATATTACCGAGGCCACCGATGACGGTATTACGGTTTACGCTTATTTTTCGCCAAACGATAACTATGTGTCTTTTATCCATTATTATAAAGCCAATGGCAACACTGTGATGCTCGCCGACGTAACACCAATGTCCGCTAACCCTCCGATTGGCACCCCGATTACAGCCAGTAAAAAAACCTATACCATTATGAATCCTTTCTATGCTGACCCCAATGTCAAAACCTTTGTCTATCTTGACTCTGCCGGCGCTACCATACCGACTCCGATTACCGATCTGCACACAATCAAAGGCGTCCAGGTCAACTTAGCCGTACCATCTGACACCCCGGTAGCTAGCGGCAACCAGACCATTTCGCTGCAAGTCAGCTTAAGGAACAGGAAGGCAAACTTATGAAATCAATAAAAAACCAAGCGGTAGACCAAAAGGGCTTTGCCCTGCCAGGCCTGTTAAGTTTTATGATAGCTATGGTTATTATCTCAATGGCCGTGGTTATACTTATTGACAGCAACCGCAGCATAGTTAGTAACAATGCCAACAGCCAAAAGGCATTCAATATAGCCGAGGCCGGCGTCAACTATTATCTGTGGCACCTCAGCCATAACGCTACTGATTATAAAGACGGCCAAGCAACTCCAACCACGCCAGACCCAAGTCTTGGCTATGGCCCCTACGTTCATAGCTACGTGGATGATAACGCTAAAGTAGAAGGCACTTATACCCTTTGGATCAAGCCCCAGGGAGGTGGCTCTACTCTTGTAGACCTTCGTTCGATCGGCCAAGTAACCGGCAGCAATATTACCCGGACCATCCAGGCCCAGCTGGGTGCCCCATCTTTTGCAAGTTATGCGGTGCTTTCAGACTCAGCCCTGTGGTTTGGTAATACAGAAACCGCTGACGGCCCGATATTTTCTAATCAGGGCGTTCGGATGGATGGCGCTAATAACGATACAGTTTCTAGCGCCAATGCTTCATATACACCTTCATCGGCGATAGGGGGAGATGGTAGCAGCCACCCTGGAGTATGGTGCAGCTTATCTGTCACATCACCGGTTGATTGCGCGACACGTTCAAAAGACAACTGGATTTACCCGGCTCCGGCTATCGACTTTAACCAGGTTTCTGGTACATTGTGCAAAATTAAAGAACTTGCCTTCGCGGCCGATCCAGCTACCTCGGCTCTTGCAGACCAAGCAAACGCCTGCAGCCTAACCCCGACTACCCGTACTGCAGCCTACATTCCTCAGCGTGATTCAAGCGCTAATAGTTCAAGGGGTTATCTTATAGAACTAAATACCGACGGCACATACAATCTATATACACTCAATAACGAAAAAGACACCCTTGCCAGCTATACCAGTGCCCTTTCTCCAACGCTAGTAGCCAGCAACGTCTCCATTTCCAGCTCAGGTGTTATTTATGTCGAGGATAATGTATGGGTTCGCAGCAACCCGACTTACCACGGGCGCGTATCTATTGCCGCCGGCCGCTTGGCCACATCCGTTTCTGCCAATATCACGGTAGCCGACGATTTAGCCTATAGCGCCAAAGACGGCAGCGATGCAGTTGGTTTAATCGCTGAGGGTAATGTAGCCATTGCCCCTTACGCAGCACCGGCAAGCGGAACATTTACACTGGAAGTTGACGCGGCAGTGATTGCAGCGAATGGTAATGTATGGTTCCCCTTACGCTATAAGTTCGCAAGCCAAAAGTGTACGAGAGGCTATGTAGACAATAACCAGCTACTCAACTTTTATGGTTCCATCGCTGTAAGACAAATATGGACTTGGTCGTGGCTATTGGGTAGTCCCTGTGGTGATGCGGTAGCTGATCCTTCTACCCCCGGGCAATACATATCAGGCTTTAAGTACAATACAACTCATTACGACCACAACCTTCTGTACAACCCGCCGCCTAGCTTCCCAGTTACCAGCAGCTACAATATCCTGTCGTGGCGCGAAGTCTTAACTCACCCTTAACACCGTTCATTCCCCTTTTAGTCGAGTTAGCGGCCTTAACATGGCCCGTCTTGTGTAAACGCCAAAAAACGACGCCTACTAAAGGTACCACCGTATCGGAAATAGTCCACTGGCTATTTGCCGGCATGCGTACGGGACTTGGCTTTCTATGCTATAATATAAATAAGCAAGTGGTTACTATAACCTCTCCGTTGTCATAAATAGTCCCTCAAAAGACTTAACTATCGTCGCGGTCAGTAAGTATTAAACGCAAGCGATATTAGTTAAAGGAAGGATAAATTAACATGGCAATGAAACTTTACGTAGGCGGTCTAGCCTACAGTGTTACCGACAAAGAGCTTGAAGAACTTTTTGCACAGCAAGGCAAAGTAGTTAGCGCGGTAGTCATCAAAGATCGAGATAGCGGCCAGTCAAAAGGCTTTGGCTTTGTGGAAATGGCTGAAGACGCTGATGGACAGAAGGCTATCAAGGAACTTGATGGCAAGGAACTTAGCGGCCGTTCCATTGTGGTCAACCAGGCCCGCCCGCAAGAAGATCGAAGTTCTGGTGGCGGCAGTTTCCGCAAATCCTATTAGAACGGTAATCCTTATCGTCAAATAAAAAATCGGGCTTGATACCAAGCTCGATAATCGGTTATATGTATGATAAAAGAAAATAAGCACATTGAAATTGTGCGCTCTACTAAAAGTTGGCTTAGTTCTATGAGCCAAGGGTCATGCGACGCTATATTCACTGTTTTAACCAAGCATTCCCAACTCAGTTAACAATATTGTTATTCCTTCCCTTGAAGCTGCGCTCGAATCTGTTATAGCCTAGGGCTTACGGACCCACCATCGGTCTGTAGTCGGCACTGGCTGGAACTAGCCTTGCAAGTTTAATTTACTAGCATGTTCGACAATTATCGAGTACTCGTCAGCCGGGATGATATAAATCCGGGCTGGGTGAGAAGGCGGGCTGATTTGTGCTACTTCTGTTGGCTCTGTGCTCTCATGGTTCTTTTTGGGATCCAGCTGTAAGCCTAGGAACATTAAACGTTCAGTAATACGTCTGCGCACCGAAGCCGAACGTTCCCCTACCGTGCCTGTGAAAATCAGCGCGTCAATTCCTCCTAAGGCAGCCGACATCTGCCCGACAGCTTGCTGTACTCGATAGACATACATATCAAGCGCCGACTTGGCTCTGGCGTTTCCCTCGCGCTCCAGCTTCAAAAGCACTCTAATATCAGACGAGGCGCCGCTCACCCCTAAAAGTCCGCTTTGATGGTTTAAGTAATCTTGCAAACCTTGGTTGCTCAGTTTGAGCTCATCCTGCAAAACCTGAGCTGCAGTTACATCAATACTGCCGCTGCGTGTCGACATCATTAATCCTTCGAGTGGCGAATAGCCCATAGTCGTATCTACGCTTTTACCGGATCTCACGGCTGTCACGCTAACCCCGCTGCCCAAGTGGCAAACTACGAGCCTCAACGGTAACTTATCTTCGGACTTAAGAACTTTCACAACGGATTCTGCCGACAGGCCGTGATAGCCAAACCGCCTGATATCCAGCCTATCAGCATCCCCAAAAGGTACGGCGTAGTTGCGGGCATGATCTGGCATCGTATGATGAAAGGCGCTATCCGATATGCCTATAAGCGTTGCCTCTGGAAAAGATTGCTTTAGCAGGTGGGCTTCTTGCAGGCTAGCGTTAATGTGCAACGAAGCCTTGGGCTCCAGGCCGGTTAGCTTCCCTATAGAGTGTTTATCAAGTATTCTGTCTGCCTGAAAATAGCTAGACGGAGCAATCACGCGAAGAGCTATGGTTTTGATTTGGTCTTTTGTTTGCAGTAAGTCATGACCACGCAAAGTGGAAAAGACTTTGCTGCCGGCAAAAGTCAAATGGGCAATATCGGCAGACTTTGGCTGGTGTTGTTCGCCGTTTATCTCGCATCTGTAGATAATTTTATCATTAAGCTGCTCAAAGTGAATTTTTATTAAGCATTTGTCGCCGTCGTAAAGCGCGTATTTGCGGCTAGCGCTGCCTGGATTAGCAACAAGAGTTAGCGGGTCCATTGCCATGCGTCTATCTCCGGCATATCAACGCCATTTTTCTTTATGAACGCGGTGTTGTCGGTGATTTTTTGCTCATATTTTTTGGTGATATGCTGGGCCTCTTCGTATGGTATGCGCCCGGTGGTCGACATCTTTTCAAATACCTCGATAGCCAGATGGTAGCGGCTGGTACGGTTACGTACGTGCATATCAAAAGGCGTGGTGGTTGACCCGCTCTCAATGTAACCGTGGATGCTAAAACGCTGGGGCGAGGATCCGATGTAATCAAAAATGATGGCTTTTAAGGTCTCGGGGTAGCCATGAAAATTACCAATCACCGGCTTATCCGGGGTGAACAACATATTGAAGCCTTCGTGCGTCAGGCACGTACCGCCTCGGCCAAGCCCGCAGCTGGTCAACGACATAATATTCACAAAACGCACTCGGATATTTGGACAATCCTGCTTGACGATGCTCACTGCCGCCAAAGCCTCCTTAGTCAGGTAATCACCAGCGGCTGTCAGCACAACATCCGGATTGTCATCGGACGCAAAATTCCATGTCGCCAAACCCGTCTCCAGCTCTTTTTTAGCTAGCTCTGGTGTCAGCCAACGCGGCTCAAGGGTTTTGCCAGCCACGATTATGTTAATGTGCCTGGTAGTTGTAAGACAATGTTCCAAGCAGGCCAGCGTGCTATTGCCATCGGGTGGAAAGTAAACATCAACAAAATCACCTTGGCGACGCAGGGCATCGGCAATAAATCCAGGGTTCTGATGCGAGAAACCATTATGTTCTTGGCGCCAACCAGAAGATGTCAGAATGTAATTTAAAGACGGAATCGTACCACGCCATGGTACATCCTCGGATTGGCGTAAAAACTTAGCATACTGGTCCATCATGCTGGTTACCACCGGTACAAAAGCTTCGTAAGAAGCAAACACCGCGTGCCGGCCGGTCAAAATATAACCTTGGGCCAGACCTTGTAAATTATGCTCGCTAAGCATTTCCATAACTCTGCCATCAGGGCTAAGATCTTTATCCCAAGCTTCTATGGGCAGCGTCCAGGCTCGTTTTGTAGTTTTAAATATTCCGTCCAATTTATTGGAATAGGTCTCGTCGGGCGACATCAACCTGAAGTTTTTAGTTTCACTGTTGAGTCTAAAAACCTCGTTAAGATATAAGCCGGCCCGGCGCATGCTGCTGCTGCCGATGGTACCATGTTTAGTGGCGTCCTCAGCATATTGCTCCAGCGGCGGTAGAACTAGCGGCTTATATACTGGGTCACCTCCAATGGCATGCTTGCTTAAACCCATTCGCTTTTCGGGTTCCGGCATTAAGGAGTTAATAAATCCTTCAAAACCTTGGTCCTTAGAAAACAGCTCTTCAATCTTGTAAGAACGCAGCCATTGTTCCAGCATTCGCAGTTGTTCTGGGTTGGTTTTCGCCTCGGTTAAAACGACTTGGTGGCTTAAGCAATTACCTTCGATTTTTTGGCCGTTAAGCTCACGTATGCCAGTCCAGCCCTTGAGAGTCCTCATGATAATCATTGGCATTCTGGTGAAACTAGAAACGTCGGATTGTTTAATTTTTTGAATTTCACTGTAGGCCCACTCCAGCGTTGCTTGCATTTGGTTGTGGATATTATCGCCACTAATGATCTTCGGCTGATATCCATAGCCAGTGAATAAAGCCATTAGTTCCTCGTCGCTCATACGGCCGAAAATTGTCGGCGCCGATATTTTATAGCCGTTGAGGTGCAAGATTGGCAGTACCGCGCCGTTGGTTCTTGGGTTTACTAACTTGTTCAGATGCCAGGCCGCGGCCGTTGGGCCGGTTTCAGCCTCGCCATCACCAATCAAACAAGCGACCATCAGATTTGGATTATCCAAGACCGCGCCGTAAGAAGTTGACAAGCTGTATCCCAGCTCACCACCTTCTAAAATAACGCCAGGTGCGCTGGGGTTGCTGTGGCTGGGAAAACCATATGGCCAACTAAAATTGCGACATAAATAACCTATCCCCTCGTACGTCTGTTTAGCCTCAGGGTAAAACCGCTCCAGCGTGCCCTCTAAAAACAAATTAGCCTGCAGCGCCGGAAAAGCATGGCCGGGACCCAGCACGAACATAATCTCCTGGTTACGGCTTTTCGCCAGGTAGCCTAGGTGTGAATAGGCAAAATTAACACCCGGACCTGACCCCCAGTGGCCCAGCAGCCGGGGCTTTATATCATCAAAGTTTAGCTCCCGCTCCAGCAAAAAATTATCCTGCAAAAAAATTTGGGCAGCCGTTAGATAGTTGGCCGCTCGTAAATACTGGTCAAAATCGGTGCCCATATCATTCATACCTGAAGTACATTCTAATTGTTAACGCCATAAAAAGCTAAGGGTTATCCTTGTTATTTAGCTACTTTTAGCCTGTTAGATAGGTCTAGAACCAAACAACCGAGATGTCCAAGTTTAACAAAACTACAAAATGTGTTTGGAAGCGTAGGTCTAACCCAGTTAACGCCCTGCTTGGCTGAGCATACGAGTCAGGAACATAGGAAACAGTACAACCACTCTTATTAAACTTGGTCAACGTAGCTGATATCGGGGCTGCCGATAACACCGCCGCGCTGCAAGGCCTGCTTAAAAGCGTCAGAGCCATGAAAATTTCTAGCTTTTTCACCGTCTGACCACTCAAGAATCAGGAATAACTCGTTGGGGTTATCTTCGTTGCGGTAAACCTTGGCAGATAACACGCCGCCGGTTTTACGGACTTGGTCCATAGAATCAAAAGCAACTTTCCACGAGTCAAAGTCTTCTACCGTAATGTGTACAATACTATTCATTCCAATCTCCTTGTTACTTCAAATATATTTTACCACCGCGGGCAAGAATTAACGTCACCTATAGGGCTATACATTGACAAAGCCATTCTGTAGCTTTAGCGAAAGATGACTGAGCATACCGGTCTGGAACCTTTCCGGGTTCTGTTCAACAAGGTTCTTTCTGCTTTTGCTTAATGTGCGCTATACTTCAAAAAATAGTAATAGATAAGGATTGTAATTCCGAAAGAACAAAAATGGATACAGACCAACCAAATCCGCAACCCAGTAACGTACCACCCTCGCCAGATAGCAATCAACCCGTTACGAATGAGCCGATCATTATTCAGCCAACTGTACAACTCACTTCCGTACCAACACCACAGTTAGGCAGTAATGAAGCAGCGGCTCCGATAGACAATCAGCAACTTGTACAAAATACACCTCCCGATACGCCGCCTGAACAACCTTTTATGGCGGCGCAGCCCGAAACTCAACTGCCCCCGCAAGCAGTAACACCAGACCAAACATTTACGCCAAGTACGCCAAATACAGCATTCGTTGAAGCGAATCCGCCCTCGCAGCAGTATCAACAAGTACCCCAGCCAAATTACCCAGTTCCAGTTATGGGGACGATGAGTGCCAGCGGCGCGCTACCTGGCAAACCAAAAAGGAAAAAACTCTTGCTTGCGGGAGGAGTAGTTGCATTTTTCCTAGTGTTATCTACGGCTATAGTATTTGGCTATTACTTGCCTAACCAACCCAATAATATATATAAAACTGGGGTAAATAGGTCGGCAAAGGCGCTTGATAAACTTATAAACGCCGCGACTGAAAAGTCGAAACTTGAGGCTTTTAAGAAGTCAGATATCACATTATCTGTAGATGCTAAGTATCAAGATATAAGCTATACCGGCTCATTTAACGCCAAGTTTGACGGATCAAAGGCCGATGGCGGTATTAATTTTGTATCAAAGCAAACCAGCCAGCCAAATCAAACATTTAGCGCCAAGTTCCAAAGCGAGCTACCTTCGGGAAGCCAGTACCCCAATATTTATGTGCAGTTAACCGGTCTTAAGACCTTCGGAATCGACGATTATCTACCGGGTTTTGCAGCGTATGACGGTAAGTGGATAGCCATACTGTCAGATTATCTCAAATCATTAGGCACCGTGCCAACTGCCGAAGAAACTAGCAAAAAACAACTGACTTCCGATGATATAGCAGAGCTTGCCCGCGCCGCCAGCGGCGTAACCGTAGACTATGTTTTTAGCACAGAGCCTAATAAGGCAGTGTTTGAAAAGAAAAGCTACGTCGGAAAAGAAAAAGTAGACAATACAAATGCCTACCACTACAAAGTCGGTCTAAATAAAGAACACGTTAAAGCGTACTGCAAAGCCATGATAGATAAAATTTACTCAACTGATGCCTATAAAAAACTACCCTGGGTTGATGAAAAAAACGTAGATAAAGATAAGGAAGCGGCATCAAAAGATTGTGATTCCTCATACAACGGTATTAAGGCAGATACGACATATGAGCTTTGGGTAGACGCCAAGTACAAACTTATATATAAAATTCGGATACCAGATGCCACAGACAAAGAAACCTATACTGATGTTGGCCAAGTATATAAAGGCGGCGACAGCGTTTCACTTTTTGCGGCCTATCACAGTGGAAAAGATAAGAGTGATGGCAAGTTTACGCTTGACACTAACCTTAAGGCAGGCACTACCAAAGGCACGCTTACATTTAGTGGTGGTGATTTAGATAATAAATACGACATAAAGGTCACTCTTGATGCAAAGCCATATAACGGTGAGATTAACACCAATAAACCGGCCGGCGCTATTCCTGTCCAAGAGGTTTTAAAACAGCTCGGCATTGATCCTGCTCTTTTGTTCGGTACGGGGGATGCTGCTAGTACCGCTGGTACCGATACACCTTCTGGCGGCATCCAGCAAAAAGCTCGTGATACGGAGCGCAAAACTGATATAAACGCGCTTTATAGCCAGCTCGAAGCATACTTCGCGCAAAACGGATTTTATCCAACCCTAGATAATGTCAATAATTCTTCTTGGCGGGCAGCGAACATGCAGGGGCTTGACGCGCAGGCACTGAAAGATCCTGAAGGCACAGCTACAACTCTCGGCAAAACAGCAACGGCCGTCCAATATGGCTATACAGCTTCGGGTTGCGCCTCTGCGGGTGAGTGTACTGGATATACGCTTACAGCGACGCTAAGTAGCGGCACTACATACACAAAACAAAGCCTTAACTAACTCTTCCCACCCAATACGGCCTATCCTGCTATTCGTGCAAGTAGTGGCTGGGCATGCCGGTCTGGAACTCTAGCTGTCCCTGGAGATTAAAAGATCAAGCCAGTATTGACGCATTTCTGCTAGCTACGCCGACGTCTTGAATAAGTTACCTAAAACCCCTTGACAGACGTGTTCTGCGGGTAGAGAATAAACTTGTAGCTGTTAGTGGGTCAAAACACTTAACACGGGTAAGATAAAAATGATACTTAGAAATCGTAATGGCCGACCTGTTAAAATAGTTTACTCTATAGCTATATCATCGTATCCGAATGATATGTCGCACCACTTGACCCATAATGAAATTTATGTTACGGTTCATGAATTATGACAGACTTACTTACAAACCCCCGCGACCATGAAGTCTTCAGACTAAAACGCGACCCAGGCACATGCGAGGTTACGGTTGAAAGTAATATTACGCTCGGCGACTATGAGACGATAACCCATCCGAAGGACTGGGCTCTTTTGACAGAGTGGGCCAAGCCATTGGAGGGTAAAACAGTAGTATTTTTGAATCCGACTATGGAAGGCGGTGGCGTAGCGATGATGCGTCCTCCAGTAGTTCATCTGCTAA
The DNA here is from genome assembly GCA_002793885.1 of Candidatus Saccharibacteria bacterium CG10_big_fil_rev_8_21_14_0_10_47_8. Lineage (GTDB taxonomy): Bacteria > Patescibacteriota > Saccharimonadia > Saccharimonadales > UBA10212 > 21-14-0-10-47-8-A. Next base: position 3,087 of record PFEG01000029.1, on the reverse strand, counting down.
ATCAGCTAGGTGTAAATGCACATTGGTACGTCATGGAGCATACCCAAAACCCCTCCGATGGCGACCCTTTCGTATTCACCAAGCAGATGCACAACATATTACAACGTAAGACTGCCGAGCGAATTACGCCAGAGGGCATAGCGTTGCACCGGCGATGGGCAGACGAAGAAAATGGCCCGGTGCTTGAGAGGCAGGAAACAATACGTAATGCCGACTTTATAGTTATTGATGATCCGCAACCAGCACCACTTATTGGCCGGCTTAGAAGGGCTAACCCCGAAGCTAAATTCATCTGGCGCAACCATATTGATACCGATGGCAGTTTAATGGCCGACCCGAAAATGCCACAGGGACAAGTGGCTTCGTATCTCTTGGACGAGTGTGAAGTCCGCAGCGTCGATGCCGTCATTACGCACCCTGTGCGTGCCTTTGTCCACCCCGACCTCAATGGCAAAACGTATTTTAGCCCGGCTACACTTGAAACGTTCGACAACTTGAACAGACACCTTACTGAGTTAGAGATAATTGCCGGAATTGAATTTATAAATGCTGAAATCGTAGAGAAAAACAAACAGCTTTTAGCTGCTGGACGCACAGATGACATACAACCTCTCCTGAGCTTAGACCCTGATAGGCAGCGTATTACATTGATTGCCCGCTTTGACCCGTCTAAGGGAATGGACAAGGCCATGAAAATGGGTGTGCTTACTAGGCAAAAAATGCGGGCTGCAGGTGTCCCAGAAGATCAACTACCTGAGGTTGTGATTGTCGGAAATGGTTCGGTTGACGACCCAGACGGCCCGGGGATATTTGAGGAAATGTTACGCGTAAGGCGTAAGCAAGACCCCAAAGAAATGGAAGGTATTATCATTATGCGCCTCACGCATAACTATGACGCGATGAATGCCCTTATGAGACGTAGCCACGTATTAATGCAGACCTCCATTGCCGAGGGTCTGGAGACTCGTGTCAGTGACGCAATAATGCACGGCAAGCCAGTGGTAGTTTCTAACCGAGGTGGTATGAAAACGCAAGTTGTCGAAGGGAAATCGGGAATTATCCTTGACTACGATAAAGAAAGCTATGATCTTGATCGGGGAGCAGAATTTATGAGTGGGCTGCTGATGGAACCTAAAGTGTATAAAGCTATGGCAGACAGTACCAAAGAACAGGCCGAGACATTTAATAGTCGCGAGTTTACGACTACCGCCAATGTCGTTAGGTGGTTGCGTATCTTTAAAAACTTGCTTGTAGAAGCTGAGGCGGATAAGATTTGGACAATGAGCGAAATGGCAGCTGTGGAATCCAGCGTTGGTAAACAGCAATTAGTAGCCGCTTAATGGCTCATTTTGTCTAGAAGCAAGCGCTAAAACACTTGCTAGGGATGGCAGGATTCGAACCTACGATCCTGGGACCCCAGTACTATAGGTTAATTCAATTTGGCTTCGGGACTAGGATTCGAACCTAGATTGCTGGGACCAGAACCCAGTGTCCTACCGTTAGACGATCCCGAATTATTTAAGTGCCGGGCAGGCACCACCCAGTGCTTTAGTTCTCCCGCATAGCGACTCCCCAATAAAACCGCAGTTTAACGGAATTATTATAGCTTAGGCTACCCTAAACCTCCAACAGAGGTTATACTTGTGCTTATGGTTTCGTTAGCGCGAAAACGGGAGTTAACCCAGGCTCAAGCGGTGTTGCTTATTACTATTGGGCTGCAGCTTACTTTGGATAAAAGTCTGGTGCTTGGGCCAAAGTATGTGCTTATAGTCTTGGAGCTGCTGCTTATATTTGGAATTGGGATAACTACTCCTCTAAAACATAGTTTAGGCGCCAGGCTGCGCCGCGATTTTTCACTGGCGCTTATAGCCATAATCACTTTGGCAAACGGTGCCTCGATGGTCTTGGTAGCAAACGACCTGATACATGGCGCATCTGTAGCAGGACGGGAGCTAATATTCGCGGCTTTTGCGATTTTTGTTACCAATATAATTATCTTTAGCCTCTGGTATTGGGAAATTGACAGCCCAGGCTTAACCGGTGTCTACAAACATGACACCAAACCTAAATTTTTATTTCCGCAAATGCAGTATAAGGTTGAGGAAACAAAAGGCTGGGAACCAGCGTATTTTGATTATTTATACCTATCAACTACCAACTCTGCGGCTTTTAGCCCCACGGATGCGTTGCCGCTAACTCACGACACCAAGGCCTTGATGGGCCTGCAAGCTTTTATATCTCTTTTAACCGTTGTGCTGGTCACCGCCCGAGCCGTAAATATCTTAGGCTAACGTCTAAGATAGGTTACGGTTTACAGGTTGTAGGTTACAGCAAAAAAACTGAGAACATCTGTCACCTCTAACCCGTAATCTAAAACGCTTAACTAGTTAAACGTTTTGCTACGACGTCCCAGTTTACAACCGACCACCAATTCTCAATATATTCTGGACGGCGGTTTTGGTATTTAAGATAGTAGGCATGCTCCCAGACATCCAGGCCTAAAATTGGTGTTTTCCCATCTGTAAGCGGGCTGTCTTGGTTGGCCGTAGAGTAAATCTCGAGCTTATCACCGTTTTTCACTAGCCAGGCCCAACCGGAGCCAAAACGCCCAACGGCCGCCTCTCCTAGCTTTGCTTTAAAATCTTCAAAACTACCAAAGGTTGTAGATATTGCTTCGGCTAACTTACTATCTGGTTCTTTGACGCCGCCCGGTTTCATGCTCTCCCAAAAAAGCGTGTGATTATGATGCCCGCCGCCGTTATTTCTGACTACCGTGCGGATATCCTCAGGTAAGCTATCTAACCCAGATAGGAGTTGTTCTATGGTTTTAGATTGCAAATCCGGGTTACCCTTTAGGGCAGCATTTAACTTCTCGACGTACGCAGCGTGGTGCTTATCGTGATGAATTTCCATGGTTTTAGTATCGATATATGGCTCAAGTGCTGCATAGTCATAACCCAAAGATGGTAACTCAAACATTACTAACCTCCACTGCTTAGCTGGTGAATATATTATATAGGACTTTAGCACATTTATGCAGATGTCCTAACCCACACGTACTGTGACACAACATATTGAACACTTCCA
>PFEG01000024.1:671-5240 GCA_002793885.1 Candidatus Saccharibacteria bacterium CG10_big_fil_rev_8_21_14_0_10_47_8 | reverse complement strand
AACAATATAGCCATATGTATTCATGGAAATACCGTAACGTTTTGGCATAAAAACTCCTATCTGCCATGTGTACGGTATCTATCTGAACCAGTGCATAAGCATAAGTATGGTACACCCGATAGGATTTGAACCTACGACCTTTGGCTCCGCAAGCCAACGCTCTATCCAGCTGAGCTACGGGTGCTCGTCAAAGCTTGCGCACTTATCTCGTTTTGGTTTCTAGCCAAAAGCTTCGATTTAATGCTAGGCTTTTCCTCTTAGTTTTTCAAACAGTCGAATCGGCAAAGCCGCTCCTTGGTTTGAAAAACTTATTAAATTCGATTGGAACAGGGGTGATTATAGCAGTTCAATCTGTAAAAAGCCACCTAAAAGAACAGGGGCTAGAAGCGGAGACGGCGGCTGAGCTTGTCTATACTGTCGGCTTTACGCTCTTCGTACGGAAGGTGGCTGCCAAGCTCCTTGGTTATACGTTCTTCGTCGGCATCTGCAAAATATGCCGTGACAGGCGGCATGAACCTTTTGATTGGTATCAGGCTTATGCTGTTAAGAGTTCCTTCCCTTATAATGGCGAAAGATTTGAATAAATTATACGTGTAAGTTTTTTGGCCAACTTTTATACTCGAACTAGTAAGCTCGTATGTTAGCTGGTTGGGTTTACGCCCAGCAAAAATAGCCACGATAATACCAAGCACAATAATAGTTCCGGTAGCAAAATAATCCTTGGTTAAAAAGTAAACCACAGCTGCCAAGCCGACTGTCCCAATAAGTAATACTAAGTACCAACCGGCTCCGCGATCGTGATGGATATATTCCGAAGCCGTCCAGGTTACCGAGGGTCCCGCAGGGTTTGCCGGAGCCTGTGATGGGACACCTTGGGGACTGTTTGTCTGTCCGGGTACTGGGACACCGGTTGGCTTGTATTGCCATTGAACATCGTTATTATCGTTGAGATTCATTAATGCAAAACTCTTACGGTTTATATTGTAGCCCACCAAGCATAATAAAAGTAAAAATATGGCGGAACCACGTACCGTACGGTACGTGGCGGAACACACGGGTCTGGAACTCGGACCATGTCTCATACTCTATCACTTTTAAGAAGTTAATGAGACAAATGGAACTAGTGCGACCTTAAAAGGCCGTGTCGCATTTTTCATAGGCTATAAGGGGTAGAGACTACGGTGCCCAGAGGAGATTTTGGGTGTTAAACCCGAACAAAAGCCGCTCGAAAAGCTCCACTTTCTAGTATTGATTCCTCTCTACTTTTAGGCGAGCATAGATTTTATGGATTTCAACAGTCGCCAACACCGCTAACACAGGCAGACCAATACTTACCAGTAAATGATTCGTACTAAGTTCGCTAACCTTGAAAGCCCCCTGCAGGGGCCCAAACATTACCAGTGCTTGGGCAGCAACAGCTAAGCCCAGCCCCACAAGCAGTTTGTAATTAGGGGTACGTACGCGCTTAATTATGGATAAGCGTTCACTGCGTGCGTTAAAAGCATTAGCCCATTGGGCGGTTACCAGCATCATAAAGGCTACGCTTATCCCGTACTCGTGTGGGTAGCCTTTGTTTATTAGGTACGCGAAAACAGCTAAGATCACCGCTGCCATGACTACCCCTACTAGCACGATACGCGTCAGAATCAACCTGTCCAGTATAGGTGCTTTAGGCGGCCTAGGTGGACGTTTCATGTGGTCTTCTTCGGGAGATTCTAAACCAAGCGGTATAACAAGAGCCGTATCGGTAACTAGATTGATCCAAAGAATCTGTACGGCCGTCACCGGCAGAGGCAAACCAACCAATAAAGCTCCGATCATTGTTAAAACTTCGCCGAGACTGGTCGATAATAAGTAAAACAGCACGCGCCGGATGTTGTCATATATGGCTCTTCCTTCCGCGATGGCTTTGATAATAGAGCTAAAGTTATTGTCCATGAGCAGGATATCGCCGCTGTCCTTAGCGATGTCGTTACCCGACCCCATGGCGATACCTACTTCAGCGCTAGCTAGAGCCGGTACATCGTTTATGCCATCACCGGTCATAGCGGTTATATCGTTTTTCTTTAAGGCCTTTAGGATCATGAATTTTTGCTCCGGTAAAATGCGGGCAAAAACGGTTTTTGTCCTGACGATATGGGCCAGTTCTTCCTCGCCAGGCGGTAACTCTGAACCCATAATCACCTGATCTTTATGGGTGCATATACCCAAAGCTGTGCCGATATGGAAAGCTGTTTCATAATGGTCGCCGGTTATCATTTTGACGCCGATTCCGGCCTCGTGTGCCTCCCGTACCGCCTGAGCCGATTCGGCTCTTAGCTCATCGGCAAAGGCAATCAACCCTAAAAACTCGAAATTAAGTGACTCCAAATTTTTTAAATTAGGCAGAGTTTCTGAAGATTTGGCTCTGGCCAGAGCTATAACCCGGTAGCCCTTAGTGGTTAGGGCAGATAGTTGACTTTGCCCGGCTAAATGATCGGCCTGACTCAATTTACACAAGTTTAATATGTGCTCCGGAGCACCCTTTAGGTACAGGAATCTGTCATCGTCTTCTTGCCAAAGCGCTCCGCTTACCCGCTGAGCTTGTTCAAAAGGATAGCTCTTTATTAATTTACCTTGAATCGATACTCCAGCGTGTGTGATGGCATGCAATGCTTTATCGAAAGGCTCGACAACAGTGGAAATATCACCCAGTGACCTGTAGGCCACTTCTTTTAAGTTGGTCTTGGGGTCTAATGCCCAACCTTCAACTATCTTTAGATTATTTTTAGTCAGGGTGCCGGTTTTATCTACAGCCACAACCGTCACAAGACCGATATCTTCCATGGTCTTCATAGAACGTATTAGGGCGTTTTTCTTGGCCATGCGGCGCATACCCAGCACTAGTATTATGGAAAGGGCGATAGGTAAGTCTTCCGGTACAGCCGAGACGCTCATAGCTAGGACGAAACGCAAAGCCTCGTTGAATGCAATCCCGCGTATTATTGCCAGTACAAAAACAGTCATGGCTACGCCAGCCAGAACCTTAATAAGACGGCTGATAATGAAGTCGATTTTAGTTTGCATCGGGCTTTTTGGCTCTTCGCGAACGGCTAGTTGGGCAATTTTACCAAACTCGGTTCGTAATCCAGTTTCAACCACTACAGCCCGGCCGGAACCGGAAACCACATAGGTTCCCTGAAACAGCATATTTACCTGTTCATATAGCTGTTTTTCTCCAGCCAGGACACCTATAGATTTTCTAATCGGTAAGGACTCGCCTGTTAACGCCGATTCATCAGCGTATAAGTTTTCTTCGTGAAGTAGACGGGCATCAGCCGGTACTTTAATGCCCTCAGTTAAAATTATTACATCACCGGGTACTAGCAGTTTAGAAGATAAAGTAAGCTGCTGGCCGTCCCGTAGTACTTGGATAACCTGTTCGCTATGTTTTTTCAAACTTGCCAGTACGCGCTCAGTTGCCTGCCTTTGGGTATAAAAAATAACAGTATTTATGATTATTATGGCTAGGATAATCGAACCGTCTAACTTTGCGTGGCTAAGGAAACTAATGGTCGCTGCAAACAGCAAAATTAAAATGAAGATACTACGAAAAGGCTCAACTATCTTTTTCCAGAGCGGTTCAGTTCGGGCCTTCAGTTCGTTGTAGCCGAACTGTTCCTGCCTCTTGGCAACCTCGGCACTGCTTAGCCCCTCATTTGAAGCGTTAAGTTCCTTGAGTACTTGGTCTAGTCCAGCCGTATACCATAAGCGCATAGAGGCTATTATAAGTTACAGTAGCCGGGCAGCACTAACAGTTAAGAAAATCCCAATCGTGTTAAGCACTAAAGCCAGAGAGAAAAACTGCCATTTTTTAATTTTACCTAGGCTCATCATACTAACGCCTACCTCGTCCGGGAATGGCGATGTTATTATAAAGGCCCCAAAAACCGATAAAAGCCAGGCAAAGTACGGGCTTTTAAAGGTGGTTTTAAAATATGGGTGCCCGAACTTATGGAATAGAGGCCGAAGCTCTATAAATACCTTGTCCTGCATTAAGCGGAAAATCATATAGTCACCGATCATAGCACCTAGTCCTGCTAAAACGGCTACTTCTAGCGGGTGCATTTGGTCAGCCAGGTGGTATAAAACAACGGCCGCTGGCGCGACCGTGAATGTAGAAACAAAAAAGATGCCAGCTAAAAATGCACCAATATAGCCCAAAGTTCCTACTTGGCGAATTAAATTGTCAACTGCTGGAGTTTTGGCAAGATAAAAGAAGGCTACCAAGCTAAGTATCACCAGGGTCGTATTTTTGTAGCGCCAATGCCGCCATCTTTGTTCGATTTTTCGTTCAATCTTGCTTTTTACCACTGGAATATTATCTCACATCAATAACTAAATCCTGCCTTGGAGCGTATATCTAGGTCTAAAAAGTCGGCATAAACCAGAAAACAGAGGGATATTTACTATATAAATAAACGAAAAGCTCCAGAGTTTAGAGGTTTTCAAGGGTAAATGAGCAGTTCCAGTCCCAGGTGGGGTAACCCCCAATCGAGCCCTTAAGACAACAAAAAGGCCCCTAACGGG
>PFEG01000024.1:0-630 GCA_002793885.1 Candidatus Saccharibacteria bacterium CG10_big_fil_rev_8_21_14_0_10_47_8 | reverse complement strand
CCCCCACCCCCCCCTTCCGCCCGCCTCGCCTTGAACCGAAGCGAAAAGGACGATTTTAAGTTTTTCTTTGGCGGCGATCTCTGTGAAATTTGAATATTATAAAATATTTACGGGGAATCATAGTAAAAATAAACCTCGACATGAATTGGAAAATAAAACCCGTCTTGATTACTTAAGATTCCCACCCACGGAGTGAAGCGTGGTCAATAACACTTCAATTATACAATTTTTTCAGGACCCAAAACACCTTGATCTTGTTGGTCGTCGTTACCCGATTCCTTTAGTTCCACCAACAACACGTGTGTGTCTGTGTCGCCTATATTCTCTCCTATATGATCCTGCGCTTTCAGCCACGTAACAACTCCCTCCTTGCCATCAATGGTAACAGTTTTCCCATTAGTGGCTATTTGGCGCTTAAATGATGAAAGAAAACACATAACACTGTTTGGATGATGATGAAGAGTGGTCTTGTCCCCGGGCTTGTCTTTATACTCAAGGACACGCACCTTCTCATTTTCAAAAACTACTTTATATTTATCTGAATCTGTTACTGTTGGGTCTTGATGCATTTCCATGGTTTTTTTAATTGTTAAGCTTTTTTATTAAACTTATTATTTTCATAATAATCTT
>PFEG01000048.1:6051-9703 GCA_002793885.1 Candidatus Saccharibacteria bacterium CG10_big_fil_rev_8_21_14_0_10_47_8 | reverse complement strand
CGGTTTTGAGCGCGAGCTGAGTAAGATGCGTCGCGCCAAGCAAGCTCCGGCAAAAAAGCTACAAAATAAAAATCTTTAGAAAAATAGGCCCTAAATTTGTTGCCTTAGAACTTGGTTATGGTTTATGATAAACAATGTCTAGGGGAGCAAGTAAGGTGGTGCTCTTATCTAAGATAAAAATATTAAAAACAAATGTAAATTTACCCGCCTAAAATTTCAAAGAAACTTTGGCGGGCAAGAGAAATGAGGGAGGTCGTTATGGCTCAGGCAACTAAAAGTGCGGTTAAAAGGCTCTTCACGAAGCCAGGCAAGAAGGCTTATGATAGCCTTAATTGGACAAAGCGCGATTCGCTAATCAGTAATCCGATGACCGGCAAGGCCGTTTTTGAACAAAAAGACGTGGAGGTTCCGGAGGGCTGGAGTTTGAATGCCATCAACATCGTGGCCCAAAAATACTTTACTGGTACTCCCGGCACCTCCGAGCGCGAAAATTCCCTCAAAACTCTTATTAACCGCGTAGCAGACACCGTTACTCGTACCGGTTTGCAAGAGGGCTACTTTGATAACCAGGCTGAAGCCGAAGATTTTCGCGAGGAACTTAAATACGTGCTAGCAACGCAACGGGCCGCTTTTAACTCTCCGGTCTGGTTTAATATTGGCGCGAGCGGTCGCGCTCAGCAGGCTAGCGCCTGTTTTATCCTGGGTATCGAAGATACCATGGAGTCCATTTTAAATTGGTACGCCGAAGAAGGTATGATTTTTAAGGGTGGCTCTGGATCGGGCCTGAATTTGAGCGTCCTGCGCAGCTCGGTTGAGCCTTTGAGCAGCAGTGGTGGCACGGCTTCCGGCCCTTTGAGCTTTATGCGCGGTGCCGACGCCTCAGCCGGCGCTATTAAAAGCGGCGGCAAGACTCGCCGAGCCGCTAAGATGGTCATTTTAAACGCCGATCACCCAGACGTCGAAGAATTTATTTGGTGTAAGGCCATAGAAGAACGCAAGGCTCGGGTGCTGCAAGAGGCCGGTTATGATATGGACCTAGACGGCAAAGATTCTTTTTCGGTCCAGTATCAAAACGCCAATAACTCAGTGCGAGTTACCGACAAATTTATGCAAGCCGTTGAAGACGACGCCGATTGGCAGCTAAAAGCCGTCCAAGACGGACGGGTAGTCAAAACCGTTAAAGCCCGCCAATTGATGCGCCAATTCGCTGAAGCGGCCTGGGAGTGCGCCGACCCCGGCATGCAGTACGACACCACTATCAACCGTTGGCACACCTCGCCAAATGCCGGCCGGATAAATGCTAGCAACCCCTGTAGCGAGTACATGCACCTGGATAATTCGGCCTGTAACTTAGCCAGCATCAACCTGCTTAAGTACTTAAACGAAGACGCCACTTTTGCCATCGAAGATTTTAAACACACCGTGGAACTTATTTTTACGGCCCAAGAAATTCTGGTCGGCTATTCATCTTATCCAACCAAAAGCATCACCAAAAACGCCAAAGCTTACCGTGAGTTGGGCCTCGGTTACGCTAACCTAGGCGCCATGCTGATGGCCCAGGGCTTGCCGTACGATTCTGACGAAGGCCGGGCTCAAGCGGCTGCCGTTACGGCCTTAATGACCGGCCACGCCTACGCTACTAGCGCCAAAATGGCCAAGCGGGTCGGGCCGTTTACTGGCTATCACAAAGACCGCGAAGCTATGAACAAAGTTCTAAAAATGCACCGCGACGAGGTCAATAAAATTGACGCCTCGCTGGTTAGTGAAGAGCTACTATCAGCGGCGGCTACCGCTTGGGACGAAGCCGTAGAGCTGGCTCAAATCCACGGTGTGCGCAACTCCCAAGCCAGCGTTTTGGCGCCAACCGGCACTATTGGTTTGATGATGGACTGTGATACTACCGGCATCGAGCCGGATTTGGGCCTTACTAAAGTCAAGAAACTGGTCGGCGGCGGCACGATGTTCATTGTCAACCAAACTGTACCGCGGGCCCTGAGAGCTCTTGGCTACAACAGGGGCCAAATCGACGATATCATCAGCTACATTGACGTAGAAAAAACCATTATCGGCGCCCCGCACTTAAAAGACGAGCATCTGCCAGTATTCGCCTGTTCCATGGGCGATAACGCCATTCACTACCTGGGCCACGTTAAGATGATGTCCGCCGTGCAGCCGTTTATCTCTGGTGCTATCAGCAAAACTGTCAATATGCCCGAAGACGTCAGCGTAGAAGATGTCGAGCAGCTGCATATCGACGCCTGGAAGATGGGCCTCAAAGCCGTGGCCATTTACCGTGATAACTGCAAAGTTGGCCAGCCGCTATCAATGGCCAAAAAGGCTATTAAGCCCGAAGAAGCAGCTGCCAGCTCCGACGTTTCAGTCGGAGCACCGACCGCGAGCGTTGGAGCTGCCTTGGCCCAGGAGATTAGCGAGCGGGTAGTTGTTAGAGGCCCCATGCGCCACGAACTGCCTCGAGTCCGAAACTCCAAGATATTTAAGTTCACAGTTGCCAGCACCCGCGGTTATGCGATTGTTGGCGAGTACGACGACGGCACCCCTGGGGAGTTGTTCATCAACAACGCTAAAATGGGCTCGACCCTGCGTGGAGTAATGGATGCCTTCGGGGTATCGGTAAGTTACGGCCTGCAATTTGGCGTGCCGCTTAAAAACTACGTTAGAAACTTTACCAACACCAGCTTCGCGCCGGCCGGCATAACCGACGATCCGGATATCCGCACCGCTTCGTCAATCATAGATTACATATTCCGTCGCCTGGGCAAGACATACCTAAGTTTTGACGACCAGCTGGAGGTTGGCTTGGCTAGTATCGACGATATGCCTGCCGACCAAACCAGCCTGCTGGGTGATACCGTCGCGGCCATTATGGACGAAGCCAAGCAGCAGGTAGAGACTGTCTTAGACGCTACTGTGGCAAACGAAGATATGCCCAGCGTGGTTACGGCTAGCACCGCTTCTTTGCCGCAGATCGTCCAAAAAGCTGATCCAGAGCCCCAAAAACAAGCGAGGGTCTCAAAGCTGGATGACGCGCCGTTGTGTTTTAACTGCGGCAACCCCACGCAAAGGGCCGGCAGCTGCTACGTCTGCACTAGTTGCGGATCTACCACCGGCTGCAGCTAGACTTTTGTACAAATGGTGGTATGATAGGATTCATGACAGAACGCTCGGAACCACTGCTTACGCCAGATCAACTTGAATTGATGTGTGTAGTGGATATCGAAGCGGCAAGCGCATTAGCAGCCCGACGTATGTACGATGACTTAGAGTACGATATGAGCGGAGATCCAGAAGTGCAGAACGCCGATCCTCTATTGATACAGGATCACCTGCTTATACTTCGGGGAGTGGGTCGCGCAACCGAGGAGCTGGTGCCCTTTCCTAAGCCACCTTACTTTGGGCTTAATTAGTAAATAGGGAGTGTCTTCTGCTACGTCTGCACTAGTTGCGGATCTACCACCGGCTGCAGCTAAAATACCGTTTAAAGTAATTTTTTACAGACGTCACTACTAAATTGTGGTTTTTGCTTGCATACAAAAATCTTTGAGAGTATGGTGCTTTATATGGATGCTTAAAGTTAAGCAATTTACATATCTAAGACACAGACGTATGTTATTGACAAAAAAACAATATAAGT